>DASSXE010000158.1:0-5543 GCA_035704125.1 Arthrobacter sp. | reverse complement strand
CGGTCGTGGAATTGGGGAAGAAGGCCTTGCCGAAGACCAGGGTGGCCGCCGAGGCGTAGAGGAAGAATTCGTACCATTCCACCACCGTGCCGGCCATCGAGGCCGCGACAACTTTCTTGAGGCCGGACGTCTGGACGTCGGACTCCTCTGCGCGCCTTGCGGCGGCGTTTTCCGTGCTCATAAGAACTCCTTCGGTGTCGCCTTCGACACCCTGCGGCTTACTGGGCTGACTTCATGTGTGTGAGTTGGAACACACGCGGTCATTCTCCACGAGTATGGACTGCAGGTGCGTGCGCCTCAACGACCAATCCCGCAGAGCGTATCTGCAAAATTGCACATTCATCGGAAGAAGGGCTGCCGCCGGCTAAGCGAAGAAGGCGCCCCGGAGCTGGCCGCCCAGCTGGCCGATCTCGGTCAGGAAGCCATCATGGCCAATGGGTGCCCGGATGGTGTGCACCGGCACCTCGCCGGGAAGGGCGTCGGCAAGTTCGCGGGACTGGGCAGGAAAGTACAGCCGGTCCGAGTCCACCGCGGCCACGAAGAAGTCGGCGGTCGCCGCCGAGAGCGCCTGTTCGAGGCTCCCCCGGCCGCGGGCGACGTCGTGGCTCATCAACGCCTCCGTGATGGCGATGTAGCTGTTGGCGTCGAAGCGCTGCACCAGCTTGCTGCCCTGGTGGTCCAGGTAGCTTTCCACCTGGTAGCGGCCCCGTCCGGCCAGCGAGCCTGCCTCCAGCGGGGTCTCGCCGCTTTGGCCGTTCCGCCCGAAGCGTCCCTCCAGCTCCGCGGCGGAGCGGTAGGTGATGTGGGCGATGCGGCGGGCCAGGGCCAGTCCGGCGTGCGGCTCCGGACCGCCGTAGTAGTCGCCGCCATTGAAGCTGGGGTCCTGCCGGATGGCCAGGGTCTGGGCCTGCGCGAAGGCGATCTGTTCGGCCGTACTCCTGGCCCCCACCGAGATGACGGCGCAGCGGCGGACCCGGTCCGGGTAGCTGACCGCCCACTCCAGGGCCCGGGCGCCCCCCAGGGAGCCGCCGAGGACGGCGTGCCAGCTGCGGATGCCCAGGGCATCGGCCAGGCGCGCCTCCGCGGTGGTGGTGTCCCGCAGGGTGACCAGCGGGAAGCGCGATCCCCAGGGCCGGCCGTCGGGGGCCGGCGTGGAGGGTCCGGTGGAGCCGTTGCAGCCGCCGAGGATGTTGATGGAGACGACGAAGTACCGGTCGGTGTCCACCGGGGCGCCGGGTCCCGCGAGCTGTTCCCACCAGCCCGGTTCGTCGGTGTCCCCGCGGGTGACGTGGGTGTCCCCGGTCAGGGCGTGTTCGATCAGGACGGCGTTGGAGGCGTCCGCGTTGAGGGTCCCCCAGGTCTCGTAGGCGAGGGTGACCTCCGGCAGGGTGGCCCCGGATTCCAGGGCCAGGGAACCGACCGGCAGGTACCGGACGGTTTCCGGGGCGGGGTTGTTTTTGGAGACACCCGTGCGGGTGACGGCAATCGTCATGTGAGGACCTAACTTCGCGCTTGCCCGCCGTCAGCTGACCGGCAGGCCAGGTCTTCACCCGGGGCACCCCGCCGCAAATGGAGGGTTGCCGGCCAGCAAGCCGGGGCTGTCACTGGCACTCATGACCTGCCCCGATTCTACGAAACAGGGCGGCGCAAGCGCGAAGATTGTGACGGCTGTGTGACCTAGGCGGACTTGGCGGCCCGGAAGCCGGCGTCGAGGTCGGCCAGGATGTCGTCAATGTGCTCCAGTCCCACCGAGAGCCGGACCAGGCCCGGGTGGACGCCGGCCACGGCCTGCTGCTCCGGCGAGAGCTGGCTGTGGGTGGTCGACGCCGGGTGGATGACCAGCGAGCGCACGTCCCCGATGTTGGCCACGTGCGAGTGCAGTTCCAGGGCGTCAACGAAGCGCTTGCCTGCCTCCGCTCCCCCGGCCAGGACGAAGGAGACGACGGCGCCGGTTCCCTTCGGCCCGTACTTGCGGCCCCGCTCGAACCAGGGGCTGGAGGGCAACCCTGCGTAGGCGACGGATTCGACGTCGTCCCTGGCTTCCAGCCATTCGGCCACCCGGGTGGCGTTGGCGACGTGCCGCTCCACCCGCAGGCTCAGCGTCTCGATGCCCTGGGCGATCAGGAAGGCGTTGAACGGCGCGACGGCGGAGCCGAGGTCGCGAAGCAGCTGCACCCGGGCCTTGAGGATGTAGGCGAGGTTGGCGCCGAGGGCCCCGTCGGCGCCCAGGTCCCGGGCGTAGACGAGTCCGTTGTAGGTCGGGTCCGGGGTGTTGAAACCGGGGAAGCGTTCCGGGTCCTTGCCGAAGTCGAAGTTGCCGGAGTCGACGATCACGCCGGCGATCGCGGATCCGTGGCCGCCGAGGTATTTCGTGGCCGAGTGCACCACGATGTCGGCACCCCACTCGATCGGCCGGATCAGGTAGGGGGTGGACAGGGTGTTGTCCACGATCAGCGGCACCCCGGCCCGGTGCGCGACGTCGGCGATGCCTTCGATGTCCAGCACGTCCTGGCGCGGGTTGGACACCACCTCGCCGAAGAACAGCTTGGTGTTGGGGCGGACGGCGTCCCGCCACTGCTCCAGGTTGTCCGGGTCCGCCACGAACGTTACCGAGATGCCGAACTTCTTGAGCGTGTGGGCGAGCAGGTTGTAGGTGCCGCCGTAGAGGCTGGGGCTGGCGACGACGTGGTCCCCGGCCTCGGCGATGTTGAGGATGGCGAAGGTCTCCGCGGCCTGGCCGGAGCTCAGCAGCAGGGCGCCGAGGCCGCCCTCCAGGCTCGCCACCCGCTGTTCCACCGCGTCCTGGGTGGGGTTGCCGATCCGGGTGTAGATGGGGGCGAGTTCAGCCAGCGCGAAACGGTTCGCGGCGCTTTCGGCGCTGGGGAAGACGAACGACGTCGTCTGGTAGATCGGCAGTGCCCGCGCCCCGGTGGCGGAGTCGGGCTGCTGGCCGGCGTGGATCTGGCGGGTTTCAAAGGACCAGGCGTTCGACATGGGAGTTCTCCTGTGACTGGGCACAGAGCGGCTGCGGCCCGGGGGCCGTACGGCTCTGGCGCCGCGCTTGCCTCCCGGCGGTTACCGGAGGGCCAGGTCTTCACCCGGGGCACCCCACCGCGCAAGGAGGGTTGCCGGCCAGCGAGCCGGGGCTTTTCGCTGGCGCTCATGACCTGTTGCCAGTGTAGGAAGCCCGCGGGACCGCTGAAAAGGTTTATGACGAAGATGAAGAAAAAGGGCCCCGTGGCGCGGTGATCCGGCCGTTCATGGCGGACTCCCATGAGGTTAGGGCACCCTAAGCTGAGAGGTCCGTCACAAAGTGCCAAGATGAGGGCATGCGCATGGATCACGTCTCTTACGCCTGTGAAAAGGATGGCCTCGCGGCCACCACTGACCGTATTGCCTCGGCCCTCGGGGTCGACGCCGTCAAGGGCGGAGTGCACCCCCGGTTCGGCACCCGCAACATGATTATTCCGCTGGCCGGGCACAAGTACCTGGAGGTCGTCGAGGTCCTGGACCACCCGGCGTCGGACAAGGCACCCTTCGGCCAGGCCGTGCGCGCGCGCTCGGCCGCCGGCGGCGGCTGGATGGGCTGGTGCGTCGAGGTGGACGACCTGGCACCCTTCGAGGAACGGCTGGGCCGCGCCGCGGTCAACGGCAACCGCAAATTCCCCGACGGCCGCGAACTGGTCTGGAAGCAGATCGGCATCCTGGGCCTGATCGCGGACCCGCAGGTCCCCTACATGCTCAAGTGGGAGGGCGACCCGGCCCTGCACCCGTCCAACGCCTACGAGAGCAGCGTCAAGATGTCCGAGCTCACCATCGCGGGCTCGGCGCAGCGGGTCACCGAATGGCTCGGCGAACCGGTGGAGAAGCCGCTGGAGGACGTGGCCGTGAACTGGCAGGCCCCGCACGGCACGCCCGGGATCCTGTCCGTCACCTTCGAAACCTCCTCCGGAGCCGTCACCATCTGAGGCCCCGTTCCACAAGCTTCGGCCGCCAGCAGCGGGTGCCAATGATGCCACCCGCCGCCGGTGGCCGAATTCCTTTAACCGTGCTTGGGGCGCGGCGTAGACCGGCCGACCGGTGCGGGGTCAGCCCAGGCCGATGGCCTTGCCGAAGAGGCTGAAGCCGACGAACGCGACGGTGTCCAGCAGGGCGTGCGCGATCACCAGCGGCATCACCCGGCGCGTCCGGGTGTAGATCAGGCCGAAGACGATGCCCATGACGACGTTGCCGATGAACGGCCCGAAGCCCTGGTAGAGGTGGTAGCTGCCGCGCAGCACCGAGCTGACGGCAATGGCCGCGGGCATCTTCCAGCCGAACTTGCCCAGCCGGTCCAGCAGGTACCCCACCACAATGACTTCCTCGACGATTCCGTGCCGGATGGCGGAGAGGATGAGGACGGGAACGGTCCACCAGTAGGCGCCCAGCGCACTCGGGATGATCGCCGTCGTGATTCCCAGCGCCCGGCCCGCGGCGTAGAGGCCCAGCGAGGGAATGCCGATCAGCGCGAACAGGCCAACGCCCTGGAGCAGGTCCCGGCCGGGGCGGTCGAAGGTGAGGCCGAGCTTCTGGAATGCCGACCCGCCGCCGGCCGGCCCCTGCACCCGGTGTTCGGTCAGGAAATACAGCACCAGCAGCACGGGGACCAGCGCGAAGGCGATGTCCAGCAGCTGGTACGTGAGGTCGAAATACTCGCGGCTGCTCTGTGAGCGGTTGAGCGTCGAGGTGCCCTGCGCCAGCGGCGCCTGGGACAGCTTGTCCAGCAGCTGCACCACCGAATACACCGCGGACTGGCCCAGCGAGAGACCCAGGACAATCCAGACTTCGAGCCGCAGACGACGGCGGGAGGCAACAAGCATGGTCCTATCTTGCCTGCCGTTGCCGGGAGTTGGCTGCACGCGCTTATGCTGGGGCTGTGAGTGCGCCCGGCAAAATCCTGATGATCCGGCACGGCCAGTCCGCCGCCAACGCCGATACCTCCATCTATAACCGGGTGCCGGACTACCGCATCCCGCTGACCCCGCTGGGCCTCGAGCAGGCCAGGGCCGCGGGCGGGCAGCTGCGGCGGCAGCTGGACGGGCAGCAGGTCTGCGTCTACGTCTCGCCGTACCTGCGCGCCTACCAGACCCTGGAGGCCCTGAATCTGGGCAGCCTCACCGAACGCGTCATCGAGGAGCCGCGGCTGCGCGAGCAGGACTGGGCGAATTTCCAGATCGCCGGCGACATCGAGGATCAGAAGGAACTCCGCAACGCCTACGGACACTTTTTCTACCGCTTCCGGGAGGGTGAATCGGGCTCCGACGTCTACGACCGGATCTCCTCCTTCATGGAAACCCTGTACCGGCACTGGTCCAAACCGGATTACGCGCCCAACGCCCTGTTCGTCACCCACGGGCTGACCATGCGGCTGTTCTGCATGCGCTGGTTCCACTGGTCCGTGGAGTACTTCGAATCCCTGAACAACCCGGACAACGCGGAGCTGCGCACCCTGGTCCGCACCGGTGAGGGCAAGTACGAGCTGGACCAGCCGTTCAGCCAGTGGG
>DASSXE010000072.1:0-2211 GCA_035704125.1 Arthrobacter sp. | reverse complement strand
GCAAGGACAGCTGCCGGGACCGATGACGCGCCGGAGCTGCCGGTAAAGGTCGATGTGCTGCTTGATCACGGCGACGTCGGCAACTTCGACGGGTTCGACGTGACGGCGGTGCACCTGCGCGGCCATACCCCGGGCTCCGTGGCCCTGGTGTATCAGGACCCGGCCGGCCCGGCGCACATCTTTTCCGGCGACTCGCTGTTTCCGGGCGGCGTGGGGAACACCCAGCAGGACCCGGACCGGTTCGCCCAACTGCTCAATGACGTGACCGAGCGGCTTTTCAACGTCTATCCGGATGACACCGTGGTGCACCCGGGCCACGGGAAGCCGACCACCCTTGGTGCGGAACGTTCGCATCTGGCAGAGTGGCGCGCCCGCGGCTGGTAACTGGCGCTACGAGTTGTGACTTGCGCTGCGCATAATGCCGGTCGCTGCGGGAATTCCCGTAGCGACCGGCATTTTGCGTGTCATCAGCTGCTAGCGGCTGCGGCGTTCGTTCGACGCCGGGGCCGACGCCCGGCGGGGGCCGCCGCTGCGGGCCGGACGGCCTTCGCCGGAGCGTGCGTTGCCGCCGCCGGCGTACGATCCGCCCGAGGTGCCGCCGGTGTTGGAGGACCAGACCGGAGCGGAGCCGCCGGACTTGCCGCCGCCGGACTTGGCACCAGCGGCTGCCCGCTGGCCGGTGGCGGGACGACCGCCGCGCTGGCCGCCGGTTGCGCCGCCGGTGCGGGGTGCGCCGCTGCGGGGAGCGCCGCCACGGGCAGCGCCGCCGCGTGAGTCGCCGCGGCCCTCGGCCGCGCGGCCGTCAGAACCGCGGCTGTCCGACCCACGGCCAGCCGAAGCGCGGCCGCCGGCGGCGGGAACATCGTTGTGGTGAGCGTAAGCCGTGGCGCGGCCGCGGCCACGGGCGTTCCGGCGCTCTGCGCGCTCGGCGTCGGCCTTGTCCTGGTTCTGCTCAGCGACGCGGTCGGCGGCGCTGCGGGCAGCGGCCTGTCCCTCATAGGCGACGGCGCGGCGCTCGGCGCGCGGCAGGTCGGTGCGGGGCGCCTCGGCGGAGACACGTCCGCGGCCACCGCGTCCGCCGCGGCCACCGGCGGTGGGAGCAGCCTGGGTGGTGCGGCGGGCGCGCTTGCGCTCGGCGTTGGCACCGGTGGAGCTGCCACCGCCCTGGTTGGACTTGGCGGCCAGCAGCGCGGCGCGGGTGCGCGGATCGATCTTCTCGGCCATTTCGCCTACCAGCTGGGCCACCAGCGGCGAGTTGGCGGAGACGCGCTCGAAGTTGACCTCGACGCCGGCGGCCTTCATCAGCTTCTTGACGTCGGACTGCTGCTCCGGCAGGGTCAGCGTGACCACGGTGCCGTCGGAACCGGCGCGGGCGGTACGGCCCGAGCGGTGAAGGTAGGCCTTGTGCTCGGTGGGCGGATCCACGTGGATGACCAGTTCGACGTCGTCGACGTGGACGCCGCGGGCGGCGACGTCGGTGGCCACCAGGACGCGGACGTCCCCGGAAGAGAACTCGGCGAGGTTGCGGTCACGGGCGTTCTGCGACAGGTTGCCGTGCAGGTCGACGGCGGGGATGCCGGCGTCGGTCAGGGTCTTGGCGAGCTTGCGGGCGTGGTGCTTGGTGCGCATGAAGAGCACCCGGCGGCCGGCACCCGAGGCGAGCTCGACGATCAGCTGCTTCTTGACGGTCTGGTCGTTGACCACCAGGACGTGGTGCTCCATGGTGGTCACCGCAGCCTGCGATTCGTCCACGGCGTGGGTCAGCGGGTTGGACAGGTAGCGCTGCACGATCTTGTCCACGCCGTTGTCCAGCGTGGCGGAGAACAGCAGGCGCTGGCCCTGGCTGGGGGTCATGTCCATGAGCTTCTTGACCACCGGGAGGAAGCCGAGGTCTGCCATGTGGTCGGCCTCGTCCAGGACGGTGATCTCGACGGCCTCAAGGGTCAGGATGCGCTGGCGGATCAGGTCCTCCAGGCGGCCCGGGCAGGCAATGACGATGTCGACGCCGGAGCGCAGCGCCTTTTCCTGGCGGGCCTGGGAGATGCCGCCGAAAATGACCGTGGTGGTCAGGCCCATGGCCTTGGCCATCGGCTCGATGGTCGCGTTGATCTGGGTGGCCAGCTCGCGGGTGGGAGCAAGGACCAGGCCCATCGGGCGGCCCGGCTTGCGGAAGTGGGCGGCTTCGCGCTCGGCGAGGCGGGCAACCAGCGG
>DASSXE010000508.1:0-2792 GCA_035704125.1 Arthrobacter sp. | reverse complement strand
CCAGCCGGTGCCGTGGGCCGCGGCGGACGGCCGCGAAGGGTAGATTGAGAGAATGCTGGTACTTACACGCAAGCCGGGCGAACAGATCATGATCGGCGACGGCATCGTCATCACTGTTCTGGAAGGCCGCGGCGACGGCGTCCGGATCGGCATCGAGGCCCCGCGCGGCGTCCCGATCCAGCGCCGGGAAGTCATCGAAGCCATCGCGGCGGCGAACCTTGCGGCGGCCGAGGCAGGCGCCGACGCCGGATCCGGAACCGAAGAGGCGCTGCGCGGCCTGCTGTCCCCGCCCGCCGTCGAACCCGTCGCTCCTGCGGCTACCGCGGCCCAGCCCGCCCCGGGACCGGTCGGCTAGAGCGAGTTCGCGTCGTCGCCGAGATACTGGGCCATCAGCGGCTGTCCGGCGCGCCGTGTCATGGCCAGGGCCCGTTCGATGTTGGCGGCCAGAGCCAGCTGATCGAGCATTCCTTCCGGGTCGGCCGCGGCGGCGGGCGGCTGCAGGGCCAGCAGGGCCGACTCGTTCGCCGCCGCTGTCCCGGCCAGCCGGGCCAACAGCGCGCGCAAGCCGTCCAGGTGCTCTTGCAGGACCGCCGGCCAGGACCCGGGCGGGGCGGCGGCGATCAGTTCCACCAGCGTCGCCTGCGTGGGCAGGCCCCATTCCGCCGCCACGGCTGCTGATTCGACGTTGCGGGCCAGGGCCTCGAAGCGCAGCCGGTCCAGGACGGTTTCAACCTCGGAGGCGGTGAAGGTCAGCCAGCCGGTGTTGCCGGCAACCACATGCAGGCGCTGGGTTTCCAGCCGGAACAGCAACAGTTCAAACTGCCGACGCTCCTGCCACAACGCCGCCGAAAGATCCCCCGCGCCCATGGACCCCATTCCCTCGCCATCCCGGCCAAATTACGGCTTTGCGCATTTTCCGCCAAGCTTTTCCCTGAGGGTACACGCAGATTCCGGATCAGGTGATAGGTTTCGATCTGGGCGCTGCGCATGCACTTCGAATACCGACTCCCATGGGGGGAGTACGGGGCCGTTTGCGGATGCGGCTTCTCTGTATTACAGCTCCTGATCCGGTCTCATGGGGGGACACACTATTGAATCGCGTGGAACGCAACGAGATGGTCACCCAGCACCTTCCGCTGGTTGGCTACCTCGTCTCAGATTTGTGCTCGAAGGCGTCCCACCTCTCGCGCGATGACCTGGCGTCGGCTGGAGCCGTAGCCCTTATCACCTCGGCCGATTCCTTCGACCCGGACCTCGGCGTACCCTTCGGCGCCTTCGCGCGCCGCCGCATCCTCGGCGCGTTCGCCGACGAGATGCGGGCCAGTGA
The DNA here is from genome assembly GCA_035704125.1 of Arthrobacter sp. Lineage (GTDB taxonomy): Bacteria > Actinomycetota > Actinomycetes > Actinomycetales > Micrococcaceae > Arthrobacter. The sequence goes on along the minus strand of DASSXE010000508.1, from coordinate 1,465 downwards.
TTGGGCAACCCGCTCCGCGCGGCGCCGGATCAAAGAGACCATGTCGGTGCAGGAAACCCTGGCCTCCGCCCTGGGACGCACCCCCTCGGTCGATGAGATCGCTTCCGCCCTCGGCGTGCAGCAAAGCGTCGTCGAGGCCGCCCTGGCCGATGCCTCCCGTACCCTGACGCCGCTGGACGACGCCGTCGTCGACACGCTGGCTGCGGAAACCCTCTCGCCCGAAAGCTCGGTGCTGGCGGATGAACGGCTTCAGTACTTGCGGGCGGCCGTCAAGTCCCTGCCGGAGCGGATGCGCTACGTGGTCGAGGAGATCTACTTCGGCGACCGCACCGTCAAGGACCTCGCCGCCGAACTGGGTTCCACCCACGCCGCGGTCTCGCAGCAGCGCTCCGAAGCAATCCGCCTGATGCGCGACGGCCTCACCGCGCACTATGCCGATGACCCGGACCGCGGTTTCGAGCCGGAGTCCCGGATCACTCCGCGCCGCCGCAACGACTACCTGGCCCAGCTCTCGGAGGCGACCGCCGGCGGCATCACCCGCGCCATCTTCCCGCAGGGGCCGATGCTGAACCAGGCCGTCTGAGCGGTTCCGGGGAGCTTACTAAGCACGCTTAGTAAGCTGGTCGTGAAATTCCGCCGCGACCATCGCGGGCTCCCTCCCCATTGGAGTAGCGTCTGAGGCATAACGCCGCAACAGCCGTTCCTAACCAGGAGGATGCATGAAAGCAACACCGACCCTGACGAGCAACCTGCAGGCCGTTCTCGTGGACCTTATCGAGCTCCACGTGCAGGGCAAGCAGGCACACTGGAACATTGTGGGCACCAACTTCCGCGACCTGCACCTGCAGCTTGACGAGATCATCGAGGCCGCCCGCGGCTTCGCCGACGATCTGGCCGAGCGCATGCGCGCACTCCACGCCCTGCCGGACGGCCGCAGCTCCACCGTGTCCAAGACCACCGCGCTCGCTGAATTTCCCACCGGCCTGATCAACACCAAGGACGCGATCGAGAAGATTGTCGCCGCCCTTGAGGCCGCCGTCGGCACCATGCGCAAGGTGCACGACGAAGTGGACGAGGAAGACCCCACCACCGCAGACCTGCTGCACGCATTCATTGCCAAGTTCGAGCAGTACGCCTGGATGGTCAACGCCGAAACCATGCGCGCCACCGCCAGCGTCACCACGCCGGACAGCAAGAAGTAGACGCCGCCTTCCACGCGTCCGGCGCCGGGTACCTCCCGGCGTCGGACGCTCGCGTTTAACCCTTTGACAGCCGACGGCGCTTAGCCCGCCGTCGGTACCTTGCGCAGCACGACGGCGGCGAGGACCGCGGCGCCCGCCATCAGGACCAGGGCAATCGCGGCCGTGATGTGGACGCCGGAGTCGAACGCCGCGCGGGCCGCGGCCATGACAGCCTCGGCCAGCGGAGCCGGCAACGACTCAGCAAGCCGGGTTGCCCCGGCCAG
>DASSXE010000474.1:0-5368 GCA_035704125.1 Arthrobacter sp. | reverse complement strand
CTCGGTGGCTTTGACGTAGGCGAATCGGGCGCCGAGCGACCACTGCTGTGACCAGTTCACTGAGGGCTGGGATTGGCTAACATCGAGCCCTGGGACTCCGACTCCCGGAGTCCAGGTTGCCTGGGTGCTGACCGAACCACTGGACGCTTTTTGGCCGCCGCCGAGGCTTTGTCCCATCCGGGCGCCCCCGCTCGCAGTAGCTGCTTGCATCGCCGACCGGAAATCCAGTGGCTGGCTACTCTTGGCCGGCGCCGGAGCTGGCGTCATGGTGGGCGAGGCTGGAGACGCAGTAGGCGTTCCTATTACCCCAGGTTGCGAAGTGGCAGCCGCGGTGGTTGTCGCGGCGGGAGACGGAGTGGCGGTGGCAGATACCGTAGGGGAGTCCGCTGCAACAGCCGGAGTCGCCCATCCGGCGCAGACCGTCACCATCGCCGCTATCAGGGCAGTGCCGGTCCAACTCACCCTTCGAGAGGTCAGGTTGACTGGGGTTCGCTTCATGTGCCGCTCCGGTACAACGACACGTTAGGACCGTGTCATGGGGATCTCACCCACAGCCGGGCGACCGAACGCTGACCGGGGTGCGAGAATGTCTGACTTATCGCGCTCACCATATCCCGGGCCTTCCTTGTTCCCAGAGATGCGCCTGAGACCTGTGAGAAAATTGTTATAAAACTGCGGAGAATTTTCCACAAGCAGGAGAGAATTGCTTGTCCTGCGGACCGGCCGCCAATAGCTTTAACCCCAGTTGCACTGCCCCAGGGGAAGGGGCAGCGGTCATGTTGGGGGCACCGTGGAAGCCGTGCGCATTGTCGAGGACGAAGTCCGGGAACTGATCCGCCGTCGTGGTCTGGATCCGTTGCGGCAGACCGGGGAAGTCCGCCGCCTGGTCGACGAGGCCATCATCGACTATGACGAACGTGCGTTGCTGGCGCCGTTGCCGCCGATCGGCCCGTTGGACACCGCGCGGAGGTTCGTCTTCGACGCCGTCGCCGGGTTCGGCCCGCTGCAGCCCTTCCTCGACGACCCGGCGATCGAGGAAATCTGGCTCAATGCCCCCAACGAGATCTTCGTGGCCCGCAACGGGGAATCTGAGCTGACCTCCGCAGCCCTCACTGAGCAGCAAGTCCGCGACCTTGTCGAACGAATGCTCAAGAGTTCCGGCCGGCGCCTTGACCTCTCGTCGCCCTTCGTCGACGCGGCATTGCCCGATGGGTCCCGGCTGCACGTCGTGATCCCAGACATCACCCGGCGGCACTGGGCCATTAACATCCGAAAATTCGTGGTCAAGGCCAGCCGGCTGGAACACCTCGTGGAACTGGGAACACTCACCCCGCAGGCGGCCCGTTTCCTGGGTGCCGCCGTGGCCAGCGGCCTCAACATCCTGGTCTCCGGCGCCACCCAGGCCGGCAAGACCACCATGCTCAATTGCCTCGCCGCCAGCATTGGCACCCGCGAGCGGGTCGTTACGGTGGAGGAGATTTTCGAACTGAAGTTCCCGCTCCGCGACGTCGTGGGACTGCAATGCCGGCAGCCGAACCTGGAAGGGGAGGGCGAAATCCCACTCCGCCGCCTCGTGAAGGAGGCGTTGCGCATGCGGCCTGACCGGCTGGTCGTCGGCGAGGTCAGGGAAGCCGAAAGCCTGGACATGCTGATCGCCCTGAATTCCGGTTTACCAGGCATGTGCACCGTCCACGCCAACTCCGCACACGACGCGGTAACCAAGATCTGCACGCTGCCGCTGCTGGCCGGCGACAACATCTCAAGTGCCTTCGTCGTGCCAACGGTCGCGTCCTGTATCGACCTGGTGGTCCACTGCAGCCGCCACGCGAACGGGCGGCGCCAGGTAACGGAGATCCTGTCGCTGGGGCGCCGGGTGGAGAACGGCATCATCGAGTCCTCCATGGTCTTCGACACCGACGACGGCCAGCTGCGGCCCCGGGCCAACTCCATGCCGGCCGCGGAGAAGTTTGCGCGGGCCGGGTACGACGTCGCGGCGTTGCTGGAGCCGCGCTGATGGCGCCGCTGCTGGGGGTGCTTGCGGGTATCGGACTGCTGCTGATTTGGTGGTCCGCCTGGGAGCAGCCGGCCAAGGCCCGGCGCCGGCCCCGGGTGAGCCGTCTGGAGGACCTGCTGCGCGCTGCCGGTATCGAAAAGGTCAGCAGGTTCGGGCTGATGGCGACCTGTCTCGGCGTCGGCGCGTTTGTCACCCTGGTGTTCTTCGCCGGCACCCGGTCGTGGCCGATCTCGTGCTGCTTCGGCCTCTTCGGCGGTTGGCTGCCGCTGGGTACGGTGAAGTGGCGGGCCCGGAAGCGGTCGGCTGTCCTTCGCGATTTGTGGCCTGACGTCGTGGACCACCTTCGCTCCGCCATCCGCGCCGGGCTCTCCCTGCCGGAGGCCCTGATCCAACTTGGCGACAAGGGACCCTCCGAGCTGCGTCCCTTATTCCGGGATTTCGGTTCGGACTACCGCTCCGGTGGCCGCTTCGACCCGGCGCTGACCCGGCTCAAAGAACGGCTCGCCGACCCCGTCGCCGACCGGATCGTGGAAGCCCTTCGCCTGACCCGTGAGGTGGGCGGTTCGGACCTGGGACGACTGCTGGGGACCCTCGCGGATTTCCTGCGGGAGAGCGCGAGAACCCGCAGTGAACTTGAAGCCCGTCAATCGTGGACCGTAAACGCCGCCCGTTTGGCTGTCGCCGCGCCCTGGTTCGTCCTGTTGCTACTGGCCAGCCGTCCGGAAGCGGTGGCCGCCTACAACTCGCCCGTCGGGGCCGCTGTCCTGATCGGCGGCCTGCTCGTTTCGCTGTTCTCTTATGCGGTCATGCTGCGGATCGGCGCCCTGCCGCAGGACGAGCGGGTGCTCCGTTGACCGCGCTGATGGCCACCGCCGCCGCCTGCGGCGCGGTGCTGGGCGGAGGCCTCTGGCTGGTCCTGCTGCGGTTGCCGTTCCTGCGCCCAACAGGTTTCGTCGAACGGATCGCACCGCAGCTGCGCGCCCACAACCTCCAGTCGCGACTGCTGCACACAACACCCGGAAACCTCACGCCCTTCGGCCCCCTGGAGCGCATTCTTCGCCCCGTCGTCCGTGACTGGGTGCGGGCGCTGGGCCGGCTCAATCCGGGCTCCTCCGCACTCCACCGCAGGCTGGTCAGGGCCGGCAGTAGTAAATCGGCGGTCGACTTCCGTGCCGAACAAATGGTGTGGGCGGCCGGCGCGTTCCTGGCCGCGGCCCTCGTCGTGCTGGTCAGCGGCGCGGCGGTCCGGCTCAACCCGATGTTCTCGGTCCTCATTGTCCTGGCCGCCGGACTGGCCGGCTTCATGCTTCGTGACTACGTACTCGGCGCCAGGGTGAAGAAACGCGAGGCCCGCATGATGGCCGAGTTCCCCAGCGTTGCCGAACTCATGGCCCTGGCGGTCAGCGCCGGTGAGAGCGCGACGGGCGCGCTGGACCGCGTCTGCCGCAGGACCCAGGGGGAGCTGTCCAAGGAATTCGCTCTGGTGCTGGCCGCAACGAGGGCAGGGCAGCCTCTGGCGGAGGCCCTGCAGGAATTCTCGGCCCGCACCGATCTGGCCGTGCTGGTTCGCTTCGTGGACGGACTCGTCGTCGCGGTCGAACGCGGAACACCCCTGGCGGACATCCTGCGGGCCCAAGCCCAGGACGTCAGGGACGCCGCCAAACGCGAACTGATGGAGTCGGCCGGCAAGAAAGAAATCGGGATGATGGTTCCGCTCGTCTTCGGAGTCTTGCCGCTGACGGTGGTGTTCGCCGTCTTCCCGGGTCTGGCGGCCGTCAGCCTGGGACTCTGACAAGGGAACCGGCAGCACAGAATTCCAGAAAAGGCACTAACAAAAGGCACTAACAAAAAGGCACCAACAAAAAGGGGAAACAGTGAAAACTATCGGAGTCCATACACAACTACTGGGCCGGTTGACCTGCATACTGCTGTGGTTCGTCGGAGCCGGGACCACCCCTGGTGGATCGGCTGAGGACGCGGATGCGGGGGAGCGCGGCGATGTCCCGGGCTGGGTAATGATCACGCTCATGTCCGCGGTGCTGGTCGCAGCCCTGCTGGCGATCGCTGGCCCGGCGCTGGAGGGCCTCTTCAACCAGGCCATGCAAAAGGTCAGCCGGTAGACGGTGCGGGCAGCCGCGGCAGCCGGCGCTGGTACTGAACACGACGCCGACAAGGGGGAGCGCGGCTCCGCCGTGGTGGACTTTGTCATGGTGGGTGCGTTGCTCACCGTGTTCTTCCTGGCCATCATCCAGCTCGCCCTGATCCTGCACGTCCGGAACACGCTGATCGATGCTGCTGCCTCCGGCGCGCGGTACGGCACGCTGGCCGACCGGGACGCCGGGGACGCCAGGGAACGCACGACGCAGCTGATCGGCATCGCCCTCAGCCCCGACTTCGCCCGCGATGTCAGCACGGCGGAGGCAAGCTATGCCGGAATCCGTACCCTGGAGGTGACGGTCCGTGCGCCGCTGCCGGTTATCGGCCTGATTGGCCCCAGCGAACTGCTGGAGGTGAAGGGACATGCCGCCTTCCAGCCCTAGCGACAGCACGGACGGCAGCCCGGGCGGCCCCGGCGAGGACCCGGAGCGGGGGAGTGCGGTCGTCGAATTCACCTTCCTCTCGCTGCTCCTGATGGTGCCCGTGGTCTACTTCGTGATCACCGTCGGCCAGCTGCAGGGCGGGTCGTTCGCCGTCGTCGGCGCTGCGGACCAGGCAGCCAAAGTCTTCGTGGCCCAGCCCGACGCCGGCGCGGGCCGGGCCGCCGCCGAACAGGCCGTCCGGCTGGCGCTCGCCGACTACGGCCATCCAGCGGAAAACGCCACCCTCGAAACCACCTGCAACCCCGCCGACTGCACCGCGGCCGGATCGGCCGTGACCGTCACCGTCCGGCTCACCGTGCCGCTGCCCTTCGTGCCCTTCGGCAGCCCGCTGAAACTCGACGCCGGCCACCTGAGCGCAACCGCCACCCAGATTGTCGGCCGGTTCCGTTGACAGGCAGGCGGAAGGACAAGGGCGAAGACGGCCAACTGATGGTCCTGATCGTCGGCTACGTCCTGGTCGCCCTCCTCGTGACGGCCGTGGTCGCGGCGGCCTCCAGCGTGTACCTCGAACACAAGAAGCTGCTGTCCCTGGCGGACGGGGCATCCATCGCTGCGGCCGACAGTTTCACCCTGGGCCAGATCAGCAGTGCCTCGGGCAGCCCCTCCGCTACCCTCAGCGGCGCCCGGGTCCGCAGGACCACCGCCGACTACCTCAACCGGGACGGCGCGTTCAACCGGTTCAGCGGCCTCGCCGTTGCCCCGGCCACGGGGAGCCCGGACGGGACCACCGCCGTCGTCGTCCTCAGCGCGGCCG
>DASSXE010000437.1:0-2060 GCA_035704125.1 Arthrobacter sp. | reverse complement strand
CAGATCTCGGTGCACTACCAGCCGGTGGTCTCCCCCGGGCTGGGCGCCGTGGTGCAGTTCGAGGCGTTCGCCCGCTGGGAGCGGCACGGCAAGCTGGTGCCGCCCAACCAGTTCCTGCCGGTGGCGGAACAAAGCGGCCTGATCCGCGAGATCGGCGACGAGGTCATGCGCCGGGCCTGCGCGGAGATCCGTCCCTGGCTGGCCGGCGACGCCGCCTACAGCGTGGCCGTGAACGTCTCCGGCCTGCAGTTCCAGCAGCGGGATTTTGCCACCGACGTGCTGGGCATCGCCGCCTCCACCGGGGTGAACCCGCGCCAGCTCATGCTTGAGCTGACCGAGAGCGTCTTTTTCGACGCCGACTCGGACGTGGTCCGCCAGCTGCACCAGCTGCGCGCGGCGGGCGTCCGGATCGCGATGGACGACTTCGGCACCGGCTACTCCACCCTCGGCCGGCTCAAGGAGCTGCCGCTGGACATGGTCAAGATCGACCGGTCCTTCGTGGCGATGATCAAGACCGGCAAGGAACACCTTCCCTTCTTCCGCACCATGATCAACGCCGCCAGGGACCTGGGCCTGAAGGTCACGGCCGAGGGCATCGAGACCCCGGAGCAGGCCAAGTACCTGATGGACCTGGGCTGCGACTCGCTGCAGGGGTACCTGTTCGCCAAGCCGGCCCCGGCCAGTGACCTCGCCGGCACCATGGAGAGCGCCCTGACCGCCATCGACAAGGTCGAGGCCGCCGGGTAGGTCCCCCCGGCCCCGGCGCCGTTGCCGTAGCCCGGCGCGGGCGAGGAGGGGTCAGTCCTGCGGGGTGGACTCCAGGGCCACCATGGCCGCGCTGCGGTCCCACAGCTCCCGCGCCAGCCCGCCGTCGTACGCCATCTTGTTCGCCTTGGAGAGCGCCCGCTTGGCGTAGTACCCGCCGGAGGTCCAGTCGGTGCCGGGGGTGCCGTTGGCGAGCCAGACGAGGGTGTCCGCGCCCTGCTCCGGCGTCAGCATGAAGCGCTTGAGGAACGAGGTGTAGGCCACGCGCATGGGGCTGGTGGATTCGGCGGCGAAGTTGGTGGCGACCCCGCCCGGGTGGAAGGCCGCCGTCGAGATCCCCGCGTCGTGGTACCGGCGGTGCAGCTCCGCGGTGAAAAGGATGTTGGCCAGCTTGGCATTGCCATAGGCACGGTTGGTGGAGTACTTCCGGGCCGCGTCCAGGTCCTCGATGTCGAACCGGGCGAAGATCGAGTTGGCGACGCTGGAGGTGTTGATGACGGCGGCGCGGCTGGCGTTCAGCACGTCCAGCAGTTCGGTGGTCAGCAGGAACGGCGCCAGGTGGTTGACCTGGAACGTCTTCTCGTGACCGTCGACGGTCAGCTGGCGGGGCCCCATGATTCCGCCGGCGTTGTTGGCGAGGACGTCGATCCGCGGATATTTCTCCTTCAACTGCGCCGCGAGCCGGCGCACCTGCGCCAGTTCGGCAAAGTCGGCCACGAAGAAGTCGGCGCCGGTCTCGCCCGCGATCCGCTCCGTTTTCGCGGCGGAGCGCCCGACGACGACGATTCTGTCGCCCTGGGCGGCCAGCGTGCGGGCCGCGGACGCGCCGATCCCGTCGCTGGCACCGGTGATGATGATGGTCCGTGCAGTCAAGGTGGTCTCCCGTGGTCGCTGGTGGCAGTGGTGCTACTCAAGGGTAGTCAACGCGCGGCGCCGTTCCGGTGTTCCTCCGCGAGTACCGACGGCAGTGGCGGCCGTCGATCCCGGCCGCGGCGGCGGCCTGCCGAAGCCGTCGTCCCGCGGCAGCGCCCGGTAAGAAACAGGTAGTCGGGGCGGGCCGTGCAAGAGGTCGGCGCCGAAGGCTAGGTAGTCGGTACGCCTGACGTGGGGCCAATCCCCTCTTAGCCTGAAGCGTAGTGAGAAGACCGGGCCGCCTGCCCGGACGCAAGAGAAGGGACCATCGTGCTATCAGCCCTCGCATTGCTCGGTATGACTGGGGGGACACCGGTCGACAGGGCAACACAGCATCGGCAGCATTCGGTTGCTGCCCGCACCCGACAACGGGTGATCCCGTG
>DASSXE010000430.1:0-5339 GCA_035704125.1 Arthrobacter sp. | reverse complement strand
CGCCAGGCCGCCGGCGGCGAAATACATCACCGCTCCCACGTAATGCCAGCCGGAGCCCGCGTCCTCGGGCACCAGCCCCACCACCACGGTCCCCGCCCCGGCAATCGTCGTCAGCGTGCGGGCGATCAGCGCGGGGAGCGTCGCCGGGCGTCTCCCCCGGGTGCGGGCCAGCCGCTCTCCGGGCCGGGCCGCGACGCCGATCACGGCAGAGGTGAGCAGCATCGCCCCGATCATCATGCCGATTCCCTGGACCACGAAGGAGGCGTCCATCAACAGGTGCGCCGGCGAGCAAACGTCCCGGCCCGCGTACGTGCCACAGTTCAGGGCGCCGAGGTCGCTGATGTAGCCGGTCCTCCGGCTGTAGGGTTCCGTGCCGGCCCACGCCCCGATGACCGCCGCCTCCGCCACGAAGTACTGCAGGACGCTGAGTTTGGCGAGCGCCCCGGCGTAAAACCTGGTGGAGGTTACATCCGGGATATAGATAAGTTCGTGATCGGTCGCGGGCGCAGGTGCTGTCATGCCATGAGCGTAGTACGCGCCCCCACCTTGTATGCTGGTACCCGTGTCCGTTCGGGCCGGCCAGCCGCCGTCCCACCGGAACGCCCGCCCTCGTAGCTCAGTGGATAGAGCACGGCTCTCCTAAAGCCGGTGTCGTTGGTTCGATTCCAATCGAGGGCACTTGAATTCCCAGACGCCCGGCGGCCGCCGCGAACCCCGATCGGGTGCGGCAGTGGATCTGTATTCCTACCTCCAGGGCTCCTGGACGGTGGACCGCACCATGCTGGACCGGTCCACCGGCACCCGGGGTACCTTCTCCGGCGTCGTGCGCTTCTCCGGGACGGACGACGGCGGCCTCCGCCTGCGCGAAGAAGGCACCGTGCGGTGGAACCCGGCCGGCGGCGCACCCTTCACCGGTCCGGCCAGCCGCGAATACCTGCTCCGGCCCGCGGAAACCCCGGACGCCATGGACATGTACTTTCCGGACGGACGGCCCTTCCACCGGATGGGCTTCGGGACCGACAGCAACCACGACAGCCACTGGTGCGATCCGGACACCTACCGGGTCCGCTACACCCGGCTCGGTCCGGACGCCTTCCGGTACCGCTGGGATGTCACCGGCCCCGCCAAGGATCTGCTGCTGGAATCCAAGCTGACCAGGGACCTGAGCCCCGCCGCCGGGAACCCGGACATCATCGTTTCCGCCGTCTGCGTCTTCGACGACGCCGGCCGGCTCCTGACGGTCCGCAAGCGTGGCACCGATAAGTTCATGCACCCGGGCGGCAAGCCGGAGCCCGGCGAAACCGCGGCGCAGGCAGCCGCCCGCGAACTGGCGGAGGAGGTCGGCATCGTCCTGCCGCCCGGGTCGCTGCAGCCGTTCGGACGCTGGCTGGCCGACGCCGCCAACGAGGCCCGGACGAAGATCGTGGCCACGGTCTTCACGGCCCCCGGCACCTGGACCGCCGAGCCCTCCGCGGAAATCGCCGAGATCCGTTGGCTTGACCTCACGGCCGACCTGCCCGACGATCTTGCACCGCTGCTCACCGACCACGTGCTGCCGCTCCTGGCGGCAGCGCGTGACCGGCCAAACTAGGCCTCGGGCACAGCCTCCGCCACCACCGCGGTGGCCTCGGCGAATTGCGTCCGGTACAGCTCCGCGTAGCGGCCCTCGGCCGCGAGGAGCTCGCTGTGGGTCCCCCGTTCGACGATGACCCCGCCCTCGACCACCAGGATGGCGTCCGCGGCACGGACGGTGGAGAGCCGGTGCGCAATGACGACGGCGGTGCGGCCTTCCAGCGCCGCGCCGAGGGCGTCCTGGACGGCGGCCTCGTTGGTCGAGTCCAGCGCGGCCGTGGCCTCGTCGAGGATGACGACCCGCGGCTGTGCAATGAGCAGGCGCGCGATGGTCAGCCGCTGGCGCTCACCGCCGGAGAGGCGGTAACCGCGCTCCCCCACGATGGTGTCCAGGCCATCCGGCAGCGACCGGATCATGTCCTCGAGCCGCGCCTGGCGCAGCACATCCCACATCAGGTCCTCGCTCGCCTCGGGCCGGGCCAGCCGCAGGTTCGAGGCGATGCTTTCATGGAAGAGGTGGCCGTCCTGGGTCACCATGCCCAGGGTCTGCCGCATGGAATCGAAGGTCAGATCGCGGACGTCCACGCCGGTGCCCGGTTCCTGCCCGCCGAAGCGGACCGCCCCGGAATCGACGTCGTACAGCCGGGACAGCAGCTGGGCGATGGTGGATTTGCCGGCCCCGGAGGACCCCACGAGCGCCACGGTCTGGCCGGGCTCCACCCGGAAACTGATGCCGTGCAGCACCTCCTCGCCGCCACGGGTGTCCAGCGTGGAGACGTCCTCAAGCGAAGCCAGGGATACCTTGTCCGCCGAGGGGTAGGAGAAACGGACGTTGTCGAACTCCACGGACAGCGGTCCGCGCGGGGACTCCACGGCGTCCGGCTTCTGCTGGATCAGGGGCTTGAGGTCGAGGATTTCGAAGACGCGTTCAAAGCTGACCAGGGCGCTCATAATCTCCACGCGGGCACTGGAGAGCGCCGTCAGCGGGGCGTACAGGCGGGTCAGCAGCAGCGCCAGCACGACGACGTCGCCCGCGGCCAGCTGCCCGCCGAGGGCAAGCCAGCCGCCCAGGCCGTAGACCAGGGCGAGGGCCAGGGCCGAGACCAGGGTCAGCGCGGTGACGAAGGTGAACTGCAGCATGGCCGTGCGGACGCCGATGTCCCGCACCCGTCCGGCCCGAAGGGCGAACTCGCGGGACTCCTCGTCCGGACGGCCGAACAGCTTGACCAGGGTGGCGCCCGGGGCGGAGAACCGCTCGGTCATCTGGGTGCCCATGGTGGCGTTGTGCTCGGCGGCCTCGCGGCGCAGTTCGGCCAGCCGGGAGCCCATCCGGCGGGCCGGGATAAGGAAAATCGGCAGCAGGATCATGGCCAGCACGGTCACGAGCCAGGACTTGTTGAGCATGACGACCAGGGTCAGGGCCAGTGCCACCACGTTGCTGACCACGCCGGAAAGCGTGCCGGCGAACGCCGACTGCGCCCCGATCACGTCGTTGTTCAGCCGGCTGACCAGGGCACCGGTGCGGGTCCGGGTGAAGAAGGCAATGGGCATCTTCTGCACGTGGTCGAAGACCTTGGTGCGCAGGTCGAGGATCACGCCCTCGCCGATCGTGGAGGACAGCCAGCGCGTCACGAGTCCCAGGCCCGCCTCCGCCACGGCCACGATCGCGATCAGGACGGCGAGCCAGATCACCGTGCCCGCCGCTGCTTTCGCGATGATCGCGTCCACCACCTGGCCGGCCAGCACCGGCGTCGCGACGGCCAGGACAGCCATCACGATCGAGAGCAGCACGAAGGCGATCAGCCGGCTCCTGTGCGGCTGCGCGAAGCCGAAAACGCGTTTGACCAGCGCCTTGGAGAACGGCCTGGAGCCGTCCGAGGCGCGGGTGATGTTGTACAGGGAGCTCCAGGCGACCCGGTCCATGCTCATTTGTTGGTGCCTTTCGGGGCGCTGGCGCCCAGCAGTTCGGTGACGGCGCCGTCGACGACGTTCCAGCGGACGTCGAGGCGCACATTTTCCAGCAGCCGGCGGTCGTGCGTGACCAGCAGCAGCGCGCCGTCGTAACTCTCCAGCGCCTCCTCCAGCTGTTCGATCGCCGGCAGGTCCAGGTGGTTGGTTGGTTCGTCCAGGACCAGCAGGTTAACGCCGCGCGCCTGCAGCAGAGCCAGCGCCGCCCGGGTCCGTTCACCGGGTGAGAGTGAGTCCACGGGGCGGGAGGTGTGGTCCGCTTTGAGCCCGAACTTGGCCAGCAGCGTGCGGATCTCCGCGGGCGTCTGGTCGGTGAGGACGGCCTCGACGGCGTCGGCTAGTTTGAGGTGGCCGGCCAGCAGACCGCGGGCCTGGTCGATTTCCCCGACGGCCACCGAGGCGCCCATGGAGGCGTCGCCGGAATCGGGCCGCTGCACCCCCAGCAGGAGGCGCAGCAGGGTGGACTTGCCCGCGCCGTTGGGCCCGGTGATGCCGATCCGCTCGCCGGCGTTGAGCTGCAGGTTCACCGGTCCCAGGGTGAAGTCCCCCTGGCGCACGACGGCGTCGCGGAGCGTGGCGACGACGGCGCTGGACCGCGGCGCGGCGCCGATGCTGAACTGCAGCTGCCACTCCTTGCGTGGTTCCTCGACTTCCTCGAGCCGGGCGATCCGGGATTCCATCTGCCGGACCTTCTGGCCCTGCTTTTCCGACGACTCGGTGCTGGCCGCCCGGCGGATCTTGTCATTGTCCGGGTTCTTCTTCATGGCATTGCGGACGCCCTGGGAGCTCCATTCGCGCTGGGTCCGTGCCCGGGAAACGAGGTCCGCCTTGGTGCTGGCGAATTCCTCGTACCGTTCGCGGGCGTGCCGGCGCGCCACCGCGCGCTCCTCCAGGTAGGCCTCGTAGCCGCCGTCGTAAACCGCAACCGCGTTCTGTGCCAGGTCCAGTTCGACGACGGAGGTGACGCAGCGGGCAAGGAATTCACGGTCGTGGGAGACCAGCACGACGCCGCCGCGCAGGCCCTGGACGAAGGCCTCGAGCTTGGCCAGGCCGTTGAGGTCCAGGTCATTCGTCGGTTCATCGAGCAGGACGATGTCGAAGCGGCTCAGCAGGAGGGCCGCGAGCGCCACCCGGGCGGCCTGGCCGCCGGAGAGACCGGTCATCGCAGCGTCGGGCCCGACCTCCAGTCCCAGGTCGGCCAGCACCGGCGGGATCCGTTCTTCCAGGTCTGCGGCGCCGGAGGCCATCCAGCGGTCAAACGCTACCGAGTACGCATCATCCGAGCCGGGTGCGCCGGAGCCCAGCGCTTCGGCGGTGGCCTCCATCTCCGCCGTCGCCTGGCCGCAGCCGGTGCGGCGGGCGATGTAGCCGGCCACCGTTTCGCCGTCGACCCGCTCGTGCTCCTGCGGCAGCCAGCCCACGAACGCGTCGGCGGGGGCAAGGCTGACGGTGCCTTCCTGCGGCTGGTCGACGCCGGCGAGCAGGCGCAGCAGAGTGGATTTGCCGGCACCGTTGGCACCGACGACGCCGACGACATCGCCGGGCGCGACGGTGAGGGAAAGTTTGGCGAAAAGGGTGCGGTGGTCGTGACCACCGGAAAGGTCCTTGGCAACAAGGGTTGCAGTCATTAGTCCATCCTCTCACCGGCGCCCAAAACGGAAGCCGGGGACCTTTCGAGGCCCCAAAACAGCCCGAAAACCAGCCCAAGTCCGGCCGGACATAGAAGAACCCGCTGGTCCGGACTTGGGGGGTGTACGGACCAGCGGGTTCGAGCATCTAGCATAGTTGAATTGGGCCCC
>DASSXE010000399.1:0-2131 GCA_035704125.1 Arthrobacter sp. | reverse complement strand
GACGATGGCGGCCGACGTGGACAACGCCTGGTCGCCGATCCTGTCCGGCTTCCTGGGCTCGATGTTCATGGCCGTGGGATCGCTCGGAGTGGGCTGGCTCGCGCCGGTCTCCGAACTGCGCCGCCTTCCCCTGTTCATCTGGATGCGCACCGAAGCCGTCGGCGTCGGGATGAGCATCGTGCTCCTTGCCGTCGGCGGGATGCTGCTGGTGCGGGCCTGGCTTCGGCTGGGGCAGCGCGTCCGGCACTGGGGGAGCGGCGCCCGCACGGCCACGCTGGCCGCCGTGGTTGCCTGGGGCCTGCCGATGATGTTCTCCGTGCCCTTGTTCAGCCGCGACGTCTATGCCTACATCGGCCAGGGCAGGCTGATGGTCGAAGGCTTCAACCCCTACGAGAACGGCATCTCGGCGCTGTCCAATTACTTCCAGCTCGGCGCAGACAAGATGTGGACCGAGGCCCCCGTACCGTACGGGCAGCTCTTCCTCTGGATCGAGCAGTTCGTTGTCTGGTCAACCAACGTGCAGCCGGAGGCCAGCATCATGCTGTTCCGGCTGGCCGCGCTCGTGGGCATCGTGCTGTGCATCATCTACGTTCCCAAGCTGGCCGAGCTCCACGGGGTCAACCCGCACCGGGCCCTCTGGCTGACCGCGGCGAACCCGCTGTTCCTGACCAACTTCGTTGCCAGCGTCCACAACGACGCCCTGATGATCGGGCTCGCCCTGGCCGGGCTGTACTACTGCGCCACCAAACGCGTGGTGCTGGGCCTGGTCCTGGTCACGCTGTCCATCTCAGTCAAACCCATCACCATCGTTTTCCTGCCGTTCATTGGCCTGTTGTGGGCGGGGAAGAACGCCGGGTGGCCGCGCAAGATCCTCTTCTGGGGCCTGACCGCCGGTATCAGCGTGGCCCTGTTGTACGGCATGAGCGCGGTCAACGGCTTCGGATTCGGCTGGATCAACGGACTCTCCGCCCCCGGCAGCATCTGGATCTGGTACGCCCCGGTGGGGCTGCTCGGACTGATCGTCGCTTCCATTTTCAACGCCTTCAGCCTGGACGGCTGGGGCCTGGCCAAATGGGTGTACGACGCCGGCAAGCTGCTGGCACTGGCCATTGTCGGCTGGCAGATCTTCCGCGGCGACTACGACCGGCTCATGCGCCGGCTCGCCCTGGCCTTCGCCGCCGTCGTCTTCCTGGCCCCGATGATCCAGTCCTGGTATGTCGTCTGGCTGATCCCGCTGTTCGCCGTCACCGGCATCCGTGATGACTGGCAGGTGAAGGCGCTCTACTTCATGGTCTCGTTCTTCATGGTCTACGCGATCTCGGACCAGCTGGAGGTCTTCCCCTACCTGCAGAGCCAGGACCTCGGCCTGGCGCTGGCGCTGGCGCGCAACGCCGCGGCGATCATCGCGCTGCTGTTCGCCCTGTACCTGATCTTCCTCGATCCCAAGACCAAACAGCTGTTCAGCAAACCGGCCGAACCCGTGACGGTCCGGCCGGTTATCTGAGCTCTCTCGGGTCTTCGCGAACCGGCTAGCGCTTCGGCGTGCCCTGGCCGGCCAGGCGGGTCCGCTGGCGGTGGGTCGTGAGCCGCAGCTGGATGATGCGCGCAGCTCCTGCAATGGCCACCAGCACCCCGCCGCCCACGGCGGCGATGAAGAGGGCGACGCCGAGCGGGACGGCCCCCTCGAGGCCGAAGTACTTCACCTGGACGTACTCCTGGTTCTGCAGGATGAAGACGATCAGCAGGATCAGCACCACCAGGGCAATGGCTACGGCCGTCCACACCATGCCGGCGCGGGTCACCCGCCGGTGGTCCTCGGGCGCGGCGGCCGGAGCACCGGCGGGGGCGCCGGCTGAGGGCCGCGGCGCCCCGGTGTCCGCGGCCGGCGTGCTGCCGCCGCGGGTTCCTTGCACCGGGGCGATGTCCGTGCCCGCATCCTCCGGGTACCGGTCGGCCCGGTCGCCCGTGGCCGGGACTTCTTCCCGGCTGCCGTCGCCCGGGAGTTCGCCGGCGCCCCCGTACTGCGCGGGCGGAGCGTCTACGGGGTCTTGGGGATCGAACCCGCGGGGTGTCTGCGTCATGGCTGCCATACCTTCGGTCGCGGGCGGTGGGCCCTGGATTCCGTCTGTCG
>DASSXE010000366.1:0-2351 GCA_035704125.1 Arthrobacter sp. | reverse complement strand
GGGCGGAGAAGCGGGCGAGTTCGTTGAGGAACTCTTCGAAGTCTGCACTGTCGAGGATGAGGTTCTGGACCTGGTCGACGGTACTGATCAGCTCGGTCATGGAGCTGTCCTGGGATGGGGGCATGGCACTGTTCTTCGGCTACGGGCACCAAGGTACCGGCGGGGTATTTAAGAAATGATAAATCACGCCCCATGCCCGGTCCACATGTGTCCGCTGCGGGGTGAAATGCCTAGCTGAGGCCGAGTTCATCCTTACCGAACGCGAACAGGTACGGCACGCCGGCTTCGGCCTCGATCTTTTCCTTGGCGCCGGTGTCCCGGTCCACGATCACGGCGACGGCCACGACGTTGCCGCCGGCCTTACGGACGCCCTCGACGGCGGTAAGCGCGGAGCCACCGGTGGTGGAGGTGTCCTCCAGGACCAGGACCCGGCGGCCCTCCACCGCTGGGCCCTCCACCTGGCGGCCCATGCCGTAGGACTTCTGCGCCTTGCGGACCACGAAGGCGTCCACGGTGCGGCCGGCGTCGGCGGCTGCGTGCATCACGGCAGTTCCCACCGGGTCGGCGCCCATGGTAAGTCCGCCGGCGCATTCAAAGTCGATGCCGGCGTCGTTGAGCAGGGACAGCATCACCTGGCCCACCAGCTTGGAGGCCTCGTGGTGCAGCGTGATGCGGCGCAGGTCGATGTAGTAGTCGGCCTCCGCACCGCTGGAGAGGATGACCTTGCCGCGCACGACGGCGAGCTCCTTGATCAATTCCAGGAGGCGGGCGCGGGCGGCGGCGGCGTCTGCCGCGAGGTCACTGGTGGCTGTCATGGGACCCAGTTTAGTGGCAGGCCGGAGTGCGGCCGGCCCGCCCGCCGCGGCGGGACTAACGGCACTTGGCAGCACCACCCCGCGGGCGTCCGATGTAACCATGACGGCAGGAACCGCACCTTCCATCCGCTGGCCGGCGATCCGGAAGGATCCCGGCAGCTTCCGGGTCCGTCCCAACCTGGCCGATTACGACGCCGGCTGCGCCGGTTTCAGCTGGGCCGATGCCCGCCATCAGCTGTCCGGGCTGCCCGGCGGGCGGGGGCTCAATATCGCCTACGAGGCGGCCGACCGTCATGTTGCGGCCGGCCGCGGCGAACGGGAGGCGCTGCGGTTCATCCGGGCCGACGGCAGCAGCCACGCGCTCAGCTATCGCCAGCTGGCGGACCAGAGCGGACGCTTTGCCGCGGTACTCCGCGGTCTCGGCGTCGGACGCGGTGAGCGCGTCTTCTCCCTCACTGGCCGCAGCCCGTCGCTGTACGTCGCGATGCTGGGAACGTTCAAGAACGCGGGGGTGTTCTGCCCGCTGTTCTCCGCGTTCGGGCCGGACCCGGTGCGGCAGCGGCTGCAGCTGGGAACCGCGACGGTCCTGGTCACCACCCGGGCGCTCTACCGGCGGAAGATTGCGCCCCAGCGCGGGTCCCTGCCTGACCTGCGGCACGTGCTGCTGACCGACGCCGACGGCCGCCCGGAGCCGGGCACCCTCGACCTGGCGGCGATGCTGCGCGAGGCTCCCCCGGACCAGGACATCGCCGTGACCGGGCCGGAGGACTGGGCGCTGCTTCACTTCACCTCCGGGACCACCGGAACGCCCAAGGGTGCCATCCACGTCCACGACGCCGTCACCGCCCACCACGCCACCGGCACCTTCGCCCTGGACCTGCACCCAGAGGACGTCTACTGGTGCACCGCGGACCCGGGCTGGGTCACCGGCACCTCCTACGGCGTCCTGGCCCCGCTGAGCCACGGCGTGACCAGCATCGTGGACGAGGAGGAGATGGACCCGGACCGCTGGTACCGCATCCTCGCCGGGCAGCGTGTCAGCGTCTGGTACACCGCGCCCACCGCCCTGCGGATGCTGATGAAGGCCGGAGCGGAGCGCGCCCGGGGGCACGACCTTTCGGCGCTGCGGTTCGTCGCCAGCGTTGGCGAGCCACTGAATCCGGAGGTGGTGGTGTGGGGCCAGGAGGCCTTCGGCCAGCCGGTGCACGACAACTGGTGGCAGACGGAGACGGGTGGGATCATGATCGCCAACTTCGCTGCTGCCGAGATCCGTCCGGGTTCCATGGGCCGGCCGTTGCCCGGCATCGAGGCGGCGCTGGTGCTGCGGGACGCGCAGGACAAACCGGTGCTGCGGGACGGCCGGGCGGTGCTGGTCACCGAACCGGACACGATGGGCGAACTGGCGCTGCGGCCCGGCTGGCCGTCCATGTTCCGCGGCTACCTGAACGAAGAGGAACGCTACCGGCGCTGCTTCGTGGGCGGCTGGTACCTCACCGGCGACCTCGCCAGGCGTGACGCCGACGGCTACTACTGGTT
>DASSXE010000361.1:0-2303 GCA_035704125.1 Arthrobacter sp. | reverse complement strand
ACCCGGGTGTCTTTCGGCATGCAGTCCGCCGTGCCGCACGTGCTGAAGGTCCTGGACCGGACGCACACGCCCAGCCGGGTCCCGCAGGTGGTCCAGTGGGCGCGCGAGGCCGGCCTGGCCGTGAGCCTGGACCTGATCTACGGCACGCCGGGGGAGTCGCTGGAGGACTGGTGGTACTCACTGGAGACGGCGTTGTCCTACCACCCGGACCACATCAGCGCCTATGCCCTGATCGTCGAGGACGGGACCAAGCTCGCGGCCCAGATCCGGCGCGGCGAGGTGCCGGGGATCGACGACGACGACCACGCGGCAAAGTACGAACTGGCCGACCAGCTGATCACGGCCGCCGGGCTGTCCTGGTACGAGGTCAGCAACTGGTCCGCCACCCCGGATCAGGCCTGCCGGCACAACCTCGCCTACTGGCGCGGGGACGACTGGTGGGGGATCGGCCCGGGAGCGCATTCGCACGTCGGCGGGGTGCGCTGGTGGAACGTCAAACACCCCACCGCCTACGCCGGGCGGCTGCAGTCCGGCGTTTCACCGGCCGCCGGCCGGGAGACCCTCGACGCCGAAACGCGGAACGTGGAACGCATCATGCTGGAGGCGCGGCTGGTCTCGGGTCTGGAGATTCCCAGCCTGGGCGGCCTGGAGGAGACCGGCCGCCACGCGGTTGCCGGGCTGATCGCCGACGGGCTTGTGGAGCCGGCGCAGGCGTTCCGCGGCCGGCTGGTTCTGACGCTCAAGGGCAGGCTGCTCGCCGACGCCGTCGTGCGCCGGCTCCTGCCTGACTAGCTCCTGCCTGACAGCGTTGCGTCCGCCCCGGGCCGCGGGCCCTTTGGGCGGCGCTACTTGATCCGGCGCTACTTGATCCAGCGCAGGTTGAACTCGTAGCGGTGCGGCTGGCCGCGGTTGACGTGGATGCCGGCGGCCACCGAGAAGCAGGCCAGCGCAATCCAGATGACGGTGGCCAGCACCGCGAACAGGTTACCCACCACGGGAACGAACACCAGCAGATTGGCCACCACGGCCGCAATCGTCGGCGGCAGCGTGAAGTTCAGGGCTTCCTTGGACTCCTGGGCCGTGAACGGGCCGCGGTCCTTGAAGATCAGGTAAACCAGCAGCGAGGGGATGCAGCCAAGGATGCCGCCGAAGTGCGCCAGGGTGGCCCACTGCCGGTCTTCGCCCGCGGTCAGGGGGAGCGCATTTGCCGGAACGCCATGGTACTGCGACTGACCGTGACCGGCCTGGGGGTCCGTGTGTTCGCGTGCGTCTTCTGCCACGTTTCGTCCTTTGGATTGCGGTGGAGCGTTGGTACCTGTGCGGGCTGCGGCCGCGCGGAATCCCGGCGGCCACCATTCCAAGAATACTTGCTCAGGCGGCCGCTCCCGTCACGGGCCGCGGGCTAGGGGGCGGTGAGGAAGTCGATGACCTCCTCCACCCGGCCCAGCAGTGAGGGTTCCAGGTCCGCGTAGCTGCGAACGGCGCCCAGGAGTCTCTGCCAGCCCAGCCCGATGTCCTCCTTGGTGCTGTGCGGCCAGCCGAACGCGCTGAGGATGCCGGTCTTCCAGTCCACGCCGCGGGGAATCACCGGCCAGCGTTCGATCCCCAGCACCGCCGGGCGGATGGCCTGCCAGACGTCCACGTAGGGGTGCCCGACGATCAGCACGTTGCCCGCCGCCCCTGGTGAGGCCATCACGGCGTCGGCAATCCTGGACTCCTTCGAGTCGGGCACGAGGTGGTCCACCAGGATGCCCAGGCGCCGGCCGGGCCCCGGGCCGAAGTCCTTCACCGCTGCGGAGAGATCGTCAATGCCGTGCAGCGGCTCGACGACGATGCCCTCCACGCGCAGGTCATCGCCCCACACCTTCTCCACCAGTTCGGCGTCGTGCTTGCCTTCCACCCAGATGCGGCTTGCCTTGGCTACTTGGGCGCGCTGCCCGGCGACCCGCACCGAGCCGGATGCGGTCCGGCCGGAGGCTGTTGCCGCGGCCGGGGCGCGCGGTGCCGGCGGCATCAGCCGGATCGGCTGGCCCTCCAGCAGGAAACCG
This sequence comes from Arthrobacter sp., assembly GCA_035704125.1. Classification (GTDB taxonomy): domain Bacteria; phylum Actinomycetota; class Actinomycetes; order Actinomycetales; family Micrococcaceae; genus Arthrobacter. The sequence goes on along the minus strand of DASSXE010000361.1, from coordinate 255 downwards.
AACCCCAGCCGGAACGTCCGCGACTTGCCGCGCCGGTCCTCAAGGGCCACCACGTGCATGCCGCCGGACTTCTCCACCCGCGTCACCGCGCCGACCCAGCCGGACTGGACGTCCTCCAGGACCATGCCGCGTTCCACCGGGATTTCGGGCAGCTGGGACTTTGCGGGCGCGGAAAGCTCCTGCGGACCCCAATTCTGATACGACATCTGCTACACGCTGCTTTGCACTGGGAATTTTCGGAGGCGGGAACTGCGG
>DASSXE010000339.1:0-7137 GCA_035704125.1 Arthrobacter sp. | reverse complement strand
CTCCAAGACGTTCCGTTCGCTGGCACGCATCGCCGGCGCGGCACCCAGCGGCGCGGGCCCGTACGTCAAGCGCGAACTCTTCGCCACGGACCTGGGCCTGTGGGCGCAACGCATTTCCGCCATGGAAGTGGAGGACCGCCTCCACCTGCCCGGCGTGTCCGAAGCCCGGGCGCCCCAGCTGCTGGCCGGCGCCCTGGTGGCCGAGGCCGCCCTGGAGATGTTCGATTTCCCCAGCCTGGAGATCTGCCCCTGGGCCCTCCGTGAGGGTCTTATCCTGCGCCGACTGGACCAGCTCGTCACCGAAGGGCCACTGCAGCCCCCGCCGCACGTTGCCCAGGCGAGCCAGCCTGCCGAGCCGCAGGCCCCCGAAGACGTCGAGCACCACGCGGCGGACGACGGCGCCGGCAACGACGACAAAAAAGACGACGACGATAAGCACGACAAAAATAAAGACGACGACGATAAGCACGACAAGGATGCGGACGCCAAAGGTAAGAAGGGCAAGAAAGACGACTAAGGCGTGACGTCGTCGTCAGCCGGCGGTTAAAAGCGAAAGCACCGGCCGTCCGTTGCGGGAAAATGGGGGAAACCCGCGCAGACGACCGGTGCCGGGCAGGCATCCGCATGCCTGCTGCATCACTCGCACCCTCTTAATGAGGTACCAACTACGTTAGGTCCGCAGGTTGGGAGCAAGCTGCGGCGAAGATGTGAGCTGGCTGTGAATCGGACCCGACTGCAATGATGGGGGCATGAGCAACCGAATCGCATTCCTGGGCTGTGGGTCAATGAACGAGGCAATCCTGGGCGGATTGATCGCCGGCGGAACGGACCCGGCCGACATCGTCGCCACGGTCCGGAGGGCCGAGAGGGCCTCGGAACTGGCCGAACGGCACCAAGGCATCACCGCGATCGCCGGCGAGGAGGAGCCGGAGAACAACGTGCAGGCCGCCACCGGTGCCGCCGTCGTGATCCTGGGAGTCAAGCCGGTGGGGATCGCGGCACTGGCCCGCGAAATCAGCGCCGCCCTTGCGCCGGAGACCATCGTGGTCAGCGTCGCGGCCGCGGTGTCGCTGGATCAGCTGGAAGCCGCACTGCCGGCCGGGCAGCCGGTGATCCGCACCATGCCGAACACGCCCGCCAAACTGGGCCGCGGCGTCGTCTCCATCTCCGGCGGCAAGCACTGCTCGGCGGAGCAGCTGCAGCAGGCCAAGGACATCTTCGCCGCCGTCGGCACCGTCGTCGAGATCCCCGAGTCCCAGGTCGATGCGCTGTCCGCCATCAGCGGCTCCGGTCCCGCCTACGCCTTCTACCTGGCCGAGGCGATGGCCGCCGCCGGCGTCGAGCTCGGGCTGGACGCCGACCTGTCGCTGCTGCTGGCGCGCGAAACCGTGGCCGGGGCCGGACTGATGCTGGCCGAGCCGGGCGCCGACCCGACCGCCCTGCGGACCGCGGTGACCAGCCCCAACGGCACCACGGAACGCGCCATCGCCACCTTCGACGAGCGCGGACTGCCGGCGATCATCGCCGCCGGGGCCCGGGCTGCCGCGGAGCGTGCCGCCGAGATCACCAAACAGCTCGGCTGACCAGGATTATCCGGGACTCAACCGGCACCAGATGACAGGATAGGACGCATGGAACTGCACATTACCGGCGACGCCGCCGCGGACAGGCTGCTCAGCGACGATGCGTTTGCCCTCCTCACCGGCATGCTGCTCGATCAGCAGGTGACGATGGAATCGGCCTTCGCGGGCCCGGAGAAGATCCGGACGCGCATCGGGTCCATGGATCCTGCCGCGATCGCCGCGTACGATCCGCAGGAGTTCGTCGAGATGTTCAAGGAGCGCCCCGCCGTCCACCGGTTCCCCGGCTCGATGGCCGGCCGGGTCCAGACCCTGGCCGAGACCGTCCAGCGGGACTGGAACGGCGACGCCGCCACGATCTGGACGCAGGGGGATCCGGACGGGGCAGAGGTGCTGCGCCGGTTGAAGGCCCTGCCGGGATTCGGCGAACAAAAGGCCAAGATCTTCCTGGCGCTGCTGGGCAAACAATGCGGCCTCACCGCCGACGGGTGGCGGGAAGCCGCGGGCCACTACGGCCAGGAAAGCTCGTTCCTGTCCGTGGCGGACATCGTGGACCCGGAGTCGCTGGCCAAGGTACGGGCCAGCAAGCAGGCGGCGAAGGCCGCGGCCAAGGCCGCGAAGCCCGCCGCGGACTGATATTCGCAGCCTGACCTCCGCAGCCTGACGGCGGGCGTTACGGCCGCGCGGCGAACCGTTCCAGCAGGTCTACGTGGCCGGAGACGATCAGCATGTCCCGGGCGGACACCTTGGTCTCCGGGCGGGCGTAGGTGAAGTCCTCGCCGGGGGACTTCACGCCCACGATCGTCACCCCGTACTTGGAGCGCACCTTGGACTCCTCCAGGGTGAAGCCGACGGTTTCGCGCGGCGGGTACATCTTCACGATCGCGAAATCGTCGTCGAACTCGATGAAGTCCAGCATCCGGCCCGAGACCAGGTGCGCGGCGCGGACACCGGCGTCGGCCTCCGGGTAGATGACATGGTTGGCCCCGATCCGGGTGAGGATCTTGCCGTGGGAGGGCGTGATCGCCTTGACCCAGAGGTGCTCGATGCCGAGGTCCACCAGGTTCACCGTGATCAGCACCGAAGATTCGATCGAAGTGCCCACGCCCACGACGGCGGAGCTGAACTCCTGCGCGCCGAGCTGGCGGAGGGCATCGATGTTGGTCGCGTCGGCCTCCACCACATGGGTCAGGACGCCGGACCACTTCTGCACCAGGCTCCGGTCGCGTTCGATCGCGAGCACCTCGCGGCCCTGCTTGACCAGCTGTTCGGCGGTGGACGCACCAAAGCGGCCCAGCCCGATCACCAGGACCGGGGCGTTGTGGGCGGGGCGGTTGACGGCGCCTGAGGAACTAGCCAATGATCGGTCTCTCTTCCGGATAGTGGAACAACTGGCTGCGCTGGCGCAGGGCCAACCCAGCCGCGAGCGTGACGGTGCCGACGCGGCCGGCAAACATCAGCACGGTCAGGACATAGACCCCCGCCGGCGGCAGCTCGGCGCTGAGGTTGGTACTCAGGCCCACCGTGGCGAAGGCGGAAATCGTTTCAAACAGCACCCGGTCCAGCGAGGCGCCGCTGATCTGGAGCAGCAGCAGCGCCGACACCGCCACCAGGGTGGCACCGGCGACGATGACCGAGATGGCCACCCGCATGGTCCCCTCCGGGATGGTCCGGCCGTAGATCTTCACGTCGGCGTCGCCCCGGGCCTCGGCGACGATGGCCAGGAACATCACGGCGATGGTGGTGACCTTGATGCCGCCCGCCGTCGACGCCGAGCCGCCGCCGGCGAACATCAGCGCGTCGGACAGCAGCATGGTGGTCGAATCCATGTGGTTCTGGTCCACCAGGTTGAAGCCGCCCGAACGCGTCATCACGGAGGCGAAGAGCGAGTGCGTGATCTTATCGCCCAGGCTCATGCCGCCGATGGTGCGGACGTTGTCCCACTCCATCAGCCCCCACAGCACCGCGCCGGCGGCGAGCAGGATCAGCGAGACCTGGATGGTCAGCTTGGTGTGCAGGTTCCATTTCTTCCAGTTCAGCCCGTTCTGCTGCAGCACCATGACCACCGGGAAACCGAGGCTGCCCAGGAACACGCCGACCATCAGCGGGACCAGGATCCACAGGTCGGTCTCGTACGGGACGATGCCGTCCGAATGCGGCGTGAATCCGGCGTTGTTGAACGCGGAGATGGCGTAGAAGATACCGTGCCAGAAGGACTGCCCCACGCTCTCGCCCAGGGAGAGGAAGCGCGGCACCAGCGCTGCGGCGAGGACGGCCTCGATCACCACGGAGGTGACGATGACGATCCGCAGCAGGGCGCCCACCTCGCCCAGCCGACCGGCGTTGTTCATGGCCTCCTGGGCGATGAGCTTGCCGCGGACTCCGAGCTTTTTGCTCACCATCAGGGCCAGCAGGGAGGCCAGGGTCAGGGTGCCGAGGCCGCCGACGAAGATGCCGACCAGGATCACCAGCTGGCCGAAGAAGGACCAGTGTGCCGCGGTGGACACCACCGTCAGCCCGGTGACGCAGACGGCGGACACGGCGGTGAAGAGGGCCTGGTGCAGCGGGGTCACCTGGCCGGTGGCGGAGGACAGCGGCAGCGAGAGCAGCGCGGTGAAGATCAGCACGACGACGCCGAACGCCGAGAGCGCCAGGCGCGCCGGGGAGGTGTTGGCAATGTTGTCAATGAAGTCGCGCAGCCGGGTGAGGATCCACAAACCCTCCCGGTCCGGCTGGCCGGGATGCCAGCTGGCCGGGTTGGGTGACCTCGACTGGCTTTGCGTCATGTGCGGCTTGTCCTCGGTTGAAACGGCGTCCTCAGTAGTAAACCACTATATTCCGCGCGACGACGGGGGAGGGGCCGCGTGCTCCGGTAGCCTGTGAGGGATGACTTTCCTGCCCGGACTCGCTCAGGCCGCATTACCGACGACGGTGGTGTGGGACTCGGCTATGAAGGCGTACAACTTCGGCCACAGCCACCCGATGGCGCCGGAACGGATGGAACTCACCGCCCGGCTGGCCGGGAGCCTGGGCCTGCTGGACCTGGCCCACGTCACGGTGTCCGCTCCCTGGGTCGCCTCCGACGAGGAACTCGCGGCCGTGCACAGCGCAGACTATGTTGCCGCCGTCCGCCGTGTCAGCGCGGATCCGGACACTCCCGACATGCAACGCGGGCTGGGCACCGAGGACGACCCGGCGTTTGCCGGCATGCACGAGGCCAGTGCCCGGCTTGCCGGCGGCTCGCTGCTGGCCGCCGGAGCCATCCTGGACGGCAGCGCCGTCCGGGCGGTGAATTTCGGCGGCGGCATGCACCACGCCTCCCGGGAACGGGCCAGCGGTTTTTGCATCTACAACGACGCCGCCCTGGCGATCCAGCGGCTCCTGGACGGCGGGGTGCAGCGGGTGGCCTACGTCGACGTCGACGCCCACCACGGGGACGGAACCCAGAACATCTTCTGGGACGACCCGCGGGTGCTGACCATTTCCCTGCACGAGACCGGGCTGACGCTGTTCCCCGGAACCGGCTTCGCCAACGAGATCGGCGGACCGAATGCCCAGGGCAGCGCCGTCAACGTCGCGCTGCCGGCCGGGACGGGGGATGCCGGCTGGCTCCGGGCCTTCCACGCGGTGGTTCCCCAGCTGGTGGGCGCCTTCGAACCCGAGGTGATTGTCAGCCAGCACGGCTGCGATTCGCACCGGCTGGACCCGCTCACCCACCTGAACATCAGCGTGGACGGCCAGCGGGAGGCCGCCGCCGCCGTCGCCGGCCTGGCCGCCCGCTACTGCGACAACCGGTGGATTTCCACCGGCGGCGGCGGCTACAACGTGATCACGGTGGTGCCGCGGTCCTGGAGCCATCTGGTCGCCATCGCCGCCGGCCGCCCGGTGCCGCTGCGCACGCCGGTCCCGGAGGACTGGCGGCGGTACGTCCGGGACACATACGGTGCCAAGTACGGCGTGGAACCGCCCACCGTGATGGGCGACGACGTCGACCTCTGGTGGCGCTCCTGGGAAGTCGGCTTCGACCCCAACGACGCCGTGGACCGCACCGTTATGGCCACGCGCAAGGAAGTCTTCCCGCTGTACGGGCTGGATCCCTGGTTCGACTGAGCCGCCGGGCCGGAGCTTTCGCCGGCCGGAACCCGGTGGATGCCATCCGGCGTATATGTCGCTAGGGTGGAGGGCATGGTGACAGACGACGTATTTGCCGTCATTGCAGAGTCGACCCGGCGGGATATCCTGGCGGCCCTGCGCGACGGGGACAAGGCCGTGGGGGAACTGGTCCAGGAGCTTGAGGCCAGCCAGCCCACCATCTCCAAGCACCTCAAAGTCCTGCGGGAAGCTGACCTCGTCAGCATGCGGGCGCAGGGGCAGAAGCGCTTCTACGCGCTGAACCCCAAGCCGCTGGTCAACGTCGCCAACTGGCTGGAGTCGTTCGACGTCGGGCGGGCCGGCGCAGTGGCACCGCCGGCGTCCGGCCGCGTGGCCGCCGCCGAATCCTCCGACACCGAACTCCCGGACACCGAGACGCCCCAAGCCGGACCGGGTCAGGGCGCCCGGCCGGCCGGCCCCGCCCCGGACGGTATCGCCGCCGCCGTGACCGTTGCCGCGTCCACATCCCCTGATGCGCCGGAACGGGTAGCACCGGAGCTGCCCGCCGGCACCTCGCTGAGTCCGGCCGTCGCCCTTCCCGTTGGTACCGCGGGTGATGACAAGCGGCCGCAGCAGATCGGCCGCACGGTGGGACGCGCCGCAACCCGGGCCGCGGACCTGCTGGCCAACCTGCCGAAGTTCGGCCGCAAGAAGTAACCCAACTGACTGGCAGCTCAGGCCGTTTTGAGCGTTCAGAACGGCCCCAACTGCGAGTCAGTTGGGCTGGCCCGCGGGTTTAGTTCGCGAGCAGCCGGACGTGGTCCGGTGTCAGGTCCGTGACCCGGCTGACGCCCAGCAGCGCCATGGTGCGCCGCATGTCGGTCTCCAGGATCTGGATGGCCCGGTCCACGCCGGCCCGGCCGCCGGCCATCAGTCCGTACAGGTAGGCGCGGCCGATCAGGGTGAAGTCCGCACCCATGGCCAGCGCCGCGACGATGTCCGCGCCGCTCATGATGCCCGTGTCCAGGATGACCGCCGCGTCACTGTTGTCTGCCCGGAGCGCCGCGGTGACTTCCGGCAGCAGATGGAACGGGATGGGGGCGCGGTCCAGTTGCCGGCCGCCATGGTTGGAGAGCACGACGCCGTCCGCGCCGTGGTCCACGACCTTGCGGGCGTCGTCGACGGTCTGGATGCCCTTGACCAGCAGCTTGCCCTTCCAGGTTTCCCGCAGCCAGTCCAGGTCCTCGAAGGTCAGGGTCGGATCGAACATCGAGTTGATCAGGTCCGCAACGGTGCCGGTGTAGCGCGAGAGCGAGGCGAAAGTCAGCGGCTCGTGGGTGAGGAAGTTGAACCACCACGCCGGCCGGTAGGACGCGTCAAGCACGGTCTTCAGGGTCAGCGCCGGCGGGATGGTCATGCCGTTGCGGACGTCGCGGAGGCGGGCGCCGGCGACGGCGGTATCCAC
>DASSXE010000051.1:0-3263 GCA_035704125.1 Arthrobacter sp. | reverse complement strand
CGTGGGTACAACTTTAAGAAGTACGAGAAAGGAAACGCCATTGGCTAGCCAGGATTGGGTGGACAAGGACTTTTACAAGATCCTTGGTGTTGCCAAGGACGCTTCCGACGCCGATATCAAGAAGGCCTACCGGAAGCTTGCGCGGCAGCACCACCCTGACACCAACGCGGGAAACGCTGCTTCCGAGAAGAAGTTCAAGGACATCTCCGAGGCCTATTCGGTGCTCTCGGACCCCGATGAGCGCCAGCAGTATGACGCCATCCGGGCCATGGGCAGCGGGGCCCGCTTTGCCCCCGGCGGCCCCGCCGGCGGCAACGGCGGCTTCGAGGACATGTTCGGCGGCCTCTTCACCGGCGGCAGCGGCCGGCACTCCGGCGGCTACAGCACCGCCGGCGGCATCCCGCCCGAGTTCGCCGACCTGTTCGGCGGCGGCGGTTTCGGCGGCGGCGGCCAGTCGTTCCAGCGCGGCCCGCAGAAGGGCGCCGACCGGACAGCATCCACCAGCATCTCCTTCGCCGGCTCCATCCGCGGCACCACCATCGGCCTGCGCGAACCGGACGGCGAGATCATCGATGTGCGGATCCCGGCCGGCATCAAGGACGGCCAGAAGGTCCGGGTGCGCGGCAAGGGCCAGTACGGCCCGGCCGGCAACGGCGATCTCATGGTCACGGTTTCCGTGAAACCCCACGATTTTTACACCCGCGACGGCGACAACCTGCGTATCCACGTCCCGGTCACCTTCCCGGAGGCGGCCCTGGGCGCCGACATCGAGGTTCCGACCATCGACGGCGACAAGGTCAGGGTCCGCGTCCCCGCGGGAACCCCCACCGGCCGGACGCTCCGGGTCAAGGGCCGCGGCGTCAAGCACAGCAAGGCCACCGGGGACCTGCTGGTCACCATCGACGTCGCCGTGCCGAAGAAGCTCGGCAAGGACGCCGAAGAGGCCGTGAAGGCCTTCGCCGCGGCCACCGCCGGCGAGGACGTCCGGTCCGGCCTGGCAGCCAAGGCCCGGCTGTAGGAGTCCAGCCATGGACATCGAGTTCGACCAGCCGATCTTCGTCATCTCGGTCGCCGCGGAACTGGCCGACATGCATCCGCAGACGCTGCGCCAGTACGACCGGCTGGGCATCGTCTCGCCCAGCCGCGCGCCCGGGAAGTCCCGCCGCTACTCGCAGCGGGACGTGAACATGCTCCGCGAGGTGCAGCGGCTCTCCCTGGAAGGCGTCTCGCTCGAGGGCATCAAGCGGATCCTGCAGCTGGAGAACCAGGTGGCCGCGCTGCAGCGGCGCGTCGCCGAACTGACCGAGGAGCTGGGCCGCCGACGGCAGCCGCTGGACTCCCGGATCTTCGCCGCCGGCGCCGCGGGCGACGTCGTCACGCTCGCCCGCGGACAGCGGCCCCGCGCCCGCTCGCAGGCCCTCGTCGTCTGGCGCCCCCGCGAGAATCCCTGACCGGCACCCGCCTAGGTAGTGCGGCCTGGCGGACTGAGTACCCGTTCGAAAAGACGGGTGGCGAATCCGGCAAGTCGAGTACCGCGGGCCGGTGACGGGCAGGGTCCCCGGCCGGTTAGATGGACTCGACGGCCAGCGGGCCGCCACTGGCCAGCAGCCCACGGGCGCGCCAGTTCAGTGCCAGCGCCGGGGGGCAGCACATGTTTGGTTCAACGGTCTCGACAGGGCGCCCAATCACGTCCGCGATAGCGCCGGCGTCCGCAAAGATCGCGGGCCGGCCATGAACTCCGGACTCCACGCCCTGGTACTCTTCGGCAGTTCGCTGCCCGGGCTGCTGCTGCTCACCCTCGGCCAGGCGATCGTCGTCGTCTGCGTCTGCTTCGACATGGTCCGGGCCGTGTCGGTGCCGCGCTCGCGCCGCCGCTACGTCGCCAACACGGTCTTCCGGACCCTCGTGCCGCCGGCGATCCTCGCCCTCTCCCTCGCGGTGCTGGTCTACGCGGCTTCGGGTGCCTGGCCCCAGGTCGCCGGCGGGGTCTTCGTCCTGGTGACGGTGATCTTCCGCTGGCATACCGACACGGACGAGGACAGCTGGTGGAAGGGCAAGGGCAAGCAGTTGCGGCGGTGGCTGCGCAGCCGCGCGGTTTCCGGCCGGCTGACCGCCCCGGCCGCCGCCTGAACCCGCGGGGGAGCCAGCGCTTCCTAGTCGTCGAACAGTCCGGCGAGGTCCTCCGCCGTCAGGGCGCCGCCGGTCAGCGCGTCGCCTTCCATCACATCGGCGAAGAGCTGGGACTTCCTGGCCTTGAGTGCCATGACCTTTTCCTCGATCGTGTCCTTCGCGACCAGCCGGTAGACCATGACGTTCCGGGCCTGGCCGATGCGGTGGGTGCGGTCCACTGCCTGCGCCTCCGAGGCCGGGTTCCACCACGGGTCCAGCAGGAACACGTAGTCCGCCTCGGTCAGGTTCAGGCCGAAGCCGCCGGCCTTCAGGCTGATCAGGAACACGGGAGCCGCGCCGTTCTTGAACTCACTGACGACGTCGGCGCGGTTCCGGGTGCTCCCGTCGAGGTAGCAGAATTCGATGTTTTCCTCGATCAGCCGTTCCCTGACCTTGCCGAGGAAGCCGGTGAACTGGCTGAAGATCAGCGCCCGGTGCCCCTCCGCCACGAGGTCCTGCAGCTGTTCGAAGAGCACGTCGAGCTTGCTGGCGCGGACCCCGGAGAGCGACGGGTCGATCAGGGAAGGGTCCAGGCTGAGCTGCCGCAGCAGGGTCAGCGACTGGAAGATGGTGAACCGGTTCTTGTTCACATCCTCGATCAGGCCCAGGATTTTTTGCCGCTCCCGCTGCAGGTGGGTCTGGTAGACCTTCTGGTGCCGCGGATTGAGCACCACCTCGAGGATCTGCTCCTGCTTGGGCGGGAGGTCGTGAATCACCTGCTCCTTGGTGCGGCGCAGCATGAGCGGCCGTACCCGGCGGCGCAGTTTGTCCAGCTGCGCCCGGTCGCCGTTCTTCTCCACCGGCTTCTGGTAGTACTCGGCGAAGCGCTTGGGGCTGGCGAAGAGCCCGGGGGCCACGATGGAGGTCAGCGCCCAGAACTCCATCAGGTTGTTTTCCAGCGGCGTGCCGGTGACCGCCAGCTTGAAGTCCGCGGGCAGCTTGCGGGCGCACTGGTACGCCTTGGACTGGTGGTTCTTCACGAACTGGGCCTCGTCCAGCACCAGGCCGGCCCAGCGGCGCGAGGCGTAGGCCTCGTAGTCGATCCGGAAGAGCGCGTAGGAGGTGATGACGACGTCGGCCCCGGCCATCGCCTC
>DASSXE010000296.1:0-7492 GCA_035704125.1 Arthrobacter sp. | reverse complement strand
CCCGCCCCGGCGGTGGACCCGGCCCGGAAGGCACCGAACATGATGCCGGCCACCCCACGTCCCATCGCGGCCGCCATCACCTTGGTCAGAATCGTGCCGCTGGCGCCCACCAGGGTCCCGGCGACTAGCAGCAGCACGTTGCCAAGCACCACCCCGGAGGCCGCCACGGCCAGCCCGGTGAAGGCGTTCAACAACGAGATCACAATCGGCACGTCGGCGCCGCCCACCGGGAGGACCAGCAGCAGCCCGGCAGCCACGCCCAGCACCAGCAGGGCCACGGCCCAGCCGGCGGAACCCGTCGCGGCCACGACGCCGCCCGCGGCCACCGCACCCGCCAGCACCAGGCCCATCACGGCCGGCATTCCGCGGAAGATCAGCGGCCGGGTGGTGATCAGTTCCTGCAGCTTGGCCACCGTCACCGCCGAGCCGCCCAGGGACACGGCACCGACCAGCATGGTGAATACCACTGCCAGCCGCACCCAGGGATCCGTGCCGTCCCCCAGCTCCAGGACTGCCACCAGGGCCGCTGCGCCGCCGCCGACGCCGTTGAAGAGTGCCACCAGCTGGGGCATCTGGGTCATCTGCACCCGCCGTGCGACGGGAACGGCGATGGCCGAGCCGACGGCGATGGCCGCAAGGATCAACGGAACGTTCTCCAGGTGTGCGGAGAGGAAGACCGTCAGGAGGGCCACCGCGGCACCGGCGGCACCGATGGCATTGCCGCGGCGGGCGGTCCGGGGTGAGCTGAGGCCCTTGAGGGCCAGGATGAAACAGACCGCCGCGGCAAGATAGAGCACTGCGGTCCAGCCCGGGGTGAGGAGACTCATTCGCGCTCCGCCCCCGTCTGGCTGGAGCCTGCCGTGGGGCTGGAGCCTGCGGTGGGGCTGGAGCCGCGGGTGGAGGTGCGGCCCGCGCCCCGGGCGCCGAACATTCCCAGCATCCGGTCGGTCACCACAAACCCGCCGACCAGGTTCACGGTGGCGAGGACCACGGCCAGCAGCGCGAGGCCCAGCAGCCACGGATCCGCCGCCTGCCCGGCCACGATTACCGCTCCGACCAGGATGATGCCGTGGATCGCGTTGGCCCCGGACATCAGCGGGGTATGCAGCTTGGACGTGACCTTGGAAACAACCTCGAACCCGACGAAGACCGCAAGCACCACCACGGTGAGCAGCGTGACCGCATCCATCAGTTCTGCGCCTCCATTGCCGCCACCGTTCCGGCGTGCCGGACGACGCCGCCGTGGGTGAGGCAGGCGGCCGCCACCACCTCGTCATCGAAGTCGGGCTCGACCGTGCCGTCCGAGGTCATCAGCGCCAGCAGGTTCGCGACGTTCCGGGCGTAGAGCCGTGAGGCGTCGAAGGCGACGGCGGAGGGCGCGTCCTGCAGCCCCACCAGCGTGACCGTGCCGCCCGGGACGGGGATGAGCACGTCCCGGCCGGCGACGACGCCCTCCACGTTGCCGCCTGACTCCGCGGCCAGGTCGACCACCACGGATCCTGCCCGCATGCCTGCCACCATGTCCGCCGTGACCAGCAGGGGCGCCGCACGGCCCGGGACCGACGCCGTCGTGATCAGCACATCGGCTGCCGCGACGTGCGGGGCCAGCAGGGCACGCTGCCGCCCGGCACGGTCGGCGCCGAGTTCGCGGGCGTACCCGCCGGCGCCCTCCGCGGACCCGTCCGCAGCCCGGGTGTCGAGGTCCAGGTTGATGAAGGTCCCGCCCATCGAGGCGACCTCGTCGGCGGACGCGGCCCGGATGTCGTTGGCCGAAACCCGGGCACCCAGCCGCTTGGCGGTGCCGATCGCCTGCAGCCCGGCGACGCCGGCCCCGAGGACCAGTACCCGGGCCGGCGGGATCGTCCCGGCGGCGGTCATGTACAGCGGGAAGAACCTCGGGTAGCGCAGGGCTGCCTCCAGCACGGCGCGGTACCCGGCGGCGAGGGATTGCGAGGAGAGGGCATCCATCGACTGTGCCCGGGAGATCCGCGGCACCAGTTCCAGGGCGAAGGAGGTCACTCCGGCGGCGGCCAGCGCTCCGACGGTCCGCAGCTCGGACGCCGGGGAGGCGAAACCCACGGTGACGGCGCCGGGGCTCAGCGCGGCGGCCGTGTCCGGGTCGAGTGGGCGGACGTGCAGCAGGACGTCCAGTTGCGGCAGCGGAAGCTCCGCCGTGAGGGAGCCGCCAGCCGATGCATAGTCCGGGTCGCAGTACCCGGATGCCGTGCCGGCTCCCGTTTCCACCAGCACCGCCAGTCCGAGGTCCGTCAACTGCCGGACCGTCTCCGGCGTCGCCGCGACCCGGCGCTCCCCCGCACGCTGTTCCCGCCTGACACCGACCTGCACGCCGCGCTCCTCCCGGTTGGGCCCAGCGTAGCCACAGTGCCCCCTGTTTGGCGAGGGTTGGCGGGGCCTCCGCGGGTTGGCCTAGTGTGGTGCGGTCCGGGCCCGGGCCGCCGCCAGCAGCGCCTCGACGATCGGCAGGTCCGCCGGGATCCACGGCAGGGCCAGCACCTGGGCAGGATCGGCCAACGGCACCCAGCGCAGCTCGTCGTGGTCCTGCAGGGGCCGCGGCGTGCCGGCGGCCAGTTCGGCGAACCAGACCCGCATGGCCGCCTTCGGGTTCAGCGGCCAGCCGGCCGGTTGCGCGGCGGGCAGTTCCGGCCCCAGGACCACCTCGACGCCGAGTTCTTCGGACAGTTCACGGTGCAGGGCCTTTTCCGGGGTCTCCCCCGGGTCTACCTTGCCACCGGGGAACTCCCACAGGCCGGCAAACTGGGGCGGGGCCGTGCGCCGGGCCACCAGGAGGGTGCGCGGGTGGGCCAGGGAGTCCACGACGGCGCCGCCGACGACGTTGATGAGTTCAGTCACGCCGTCCAGTCTAGGACCCGGGGCACCCCGGTCCGGGGGACAATGGAACAGTCCCCGCGCTCCGTCCCCGGAATACCGGGACCCGCGCCGGGCGTTGCCGCCCACAGCACCACCATCAGACCTATTGCCGCCTCCTCCCGGCTCACGCCGGGATTGTTACCGAAAAGCAGACGGATGACCCTCACCCAAGACGCCCGCACCACGCCCCGGACCGGCTCCCGCCACCTGGCCCTCGCCATCATTTCCCTCGCGATGGGCGGCTTCGGCATCGGCACCACTGAGTTCACCATGATGGGCCTGCTCAAGGAGGTGGAGCATGGCCTCGGCATCGGCACCCCGGAGGCCGGGCACCTGATCTCCGCCTACGCCCTGGGCGTGGTGGTCGGCGCCCCGCTGCTGGCCGCCGTCGGCGCCAAGATGCCGCGCAAATACCTCGCGCTGGGACTGATGCTGTTCTTCAGCCTCGCGAACCTCAGCTCGTTCATCGCCCCCGACTACGGCACCATGCTGGTGTCCCGCTTCGCCGCCGGCCTGCCGCACGGGGCGTTCTTCGGGGTGGCGGCGGTGATCGCTTCGTCCCTTGTCGCCCCGACGCGCCGCGGCTGGGCGATTTCGATGGTGATGGCCGGGCTCACCGTCTCCAACGTCGTCGGCGTCCCCTTCGGCACCTGGCTGGGCCAGAACTTCGGCTGGCGGCTGCTGTTCCTGCTGGTCGGCGTGATCGGCATCGCCACGATGGCCATGCTCTGGAAGTTTGTGCCGTACCAGGAGCCGCATGCGGACGCCAGCATCCGCCGGGAGCTCGCGGCCCTGAAACGGTTACAGGTCTGGCTCGCGGTGCTGATCGGCGTCGTGGGCTTCGGCGGGTTCTTCGCCACCTATACCTACATCGCCCACACCATGACCTCCGTGGCCGGCATCCCGAGCGAATGGCTTCCCCTGGTGGTCGCCCTCTACGGGGTCGGCATGGTGGTGGGCAACATTGTGGGCGGCCGGATCGCGGACAAGTCCGTCATGGGCACCATCTACTGGGTGCTGCCGGGCGTGGCGGTGGCCCTGGTGGTCTACGCCGTCGCCGTGCACTGGCCTTGGTCCGCGTACGTGATGGTGTTCGTCGTCGGCGGCGCCGGTTCCATGCTGGTGCCGGCACTGCAGACGCGGCTCCTCGATGCGTCCCCGGACGCGCCGTCGCTGGCGTCCTCGCTGAACCATGCGGCGCTGAACGTCGCCAACGCCCTTGGGGCGTTCCTCGGCGGTCTCGTCATCGCCTGGGGCTGGGGCTACGTCGCACCGGCCCTGGTCGGCGCGGTCCTCGCCGTCCTGGGACTCGGCGTCGCGCTCCTGAGCGGAGCCGTGGAACGCAAGAGGCCGCTGGTCCGGTAACCGCTGCCGCGGTGCTAGCCGGCGTTGATGCGCTGCAGGTCCGGTTCCAGGTAGATCAGGCGGGCCGTGGGGACCGCCTGCCGGATCCGGGATTCGGCGGAGTCGATAGCGGCCGCGATTTCCCGGCCCGAGTCCGCCGCGCCGATGCTGATCTTCGCTGCGACCAGCAGTTCCTCCGGGCCGAGGTGCAGGGTCTTGAGGTGGATGATGCCGGTTCCGTCGGACTCGATCGCGGCGCGGATCTTGCCGACGTCGGCTTTGGTGGCGGACTCCCCCAGCAGCAGGGACTTGGTCTCGATGGCCAGGACGGCCGCGATCGCCACGAGCAGCAGTCCGATCATGGCCGTGCCCAGCGCATCCCAGATGCCGTTGCCGGTCGCCAGGGTCAGACTCACGCCGAAGAGGGCGAAGACCAGTCCCAGCAGCGCGCCGAAGTCCTCCAGCAGGATCACCGGCAGCTCAGGCTGCTTGGCGTTGCGGATAAACCGCACCCAGCTCTGGTCGCCGCGCAGCGGGTTGGATTCCCGGATGGCGGTGCGGAAGGAAAAGGACTCGGCGACGATGGCGCCCACCAGCACGGCCAGCGGGACCCACCAGAAGTCCCCCTCGATGCCGTGCGGGTGCTGGATCTTCCCCCACGCCTCGTACAGGGCGAACAGGCCGCCGACGCTGAACAGCACGATCGAGACGATGAAGGCGTAGATGTAGCGTTCCCGGCCGTAGCCGAACGGGTGTTCCGGGCTGGCCTCCTTCTTGGCGCGCTTTCCGCCGACCAGCAGGAGCAACTGGTTCCCGGAGTCCGCGAGGGAGTGGATAGCTTCGGCGAGCATCGACGAGGACAACGTCAGGATAAATGCGACGAATTTGAGGACGGCGATCGTGAGGTTGGCAGCCAGGGCCGCCACAATCGCTTTTGTTCCGCCGTTTGCAGCCAAGAGAGGTTCTCCTTCAGAGAATGATTGGGGGTGCCGGGCCCGTTGAACGCCCCGGACCGCAAGAAACCACCGTACCGGTTTCGGCCCTACTTCCGCGTGCTGGCGGGGCCCGGGCGGGCAGATAACGATTGGGGGTGAGGCTACTGACACGCCGTGAGGCGTGTGTTAGCTTGAAGCCATAATCGGAATTCCTAAGGTGAATGCCGACGAATATGTAGGAGGAGACATGGGCTTTCTAGGCTGGATCATTCTCGGCCTCATTGTAGGTGCAATCGTTAAGGCAGTCATGCCTGGCCGGGTCGGCGGCGGCTGGGTCACCAGCCTCGTTCTCGGTGTGGTTGGTGCCATTGTCGGCGGCTGGATCGGCGACCTGCTGTTCGGCGGCGGAAAGATGGAGTTCTGGAACCTCGGTTCCTGGATCCTGGCAATCGTCGGCGGACTCGTCGTTGCCGGTATCTACGGCGCCATCACCGGCCGTAACCGGACCACCTAAGACCATTCACCCGCCCCGGCGAACAGCCCGGCGGGATCAAACGCACGACGGCGGGGGCTCACCGATTGGTGGGCCCCCGCCGTCGTATTCCGCGGCCTGTGTGCGGGGAACGTGTCAGCCCAGCGGGGCCGCTTCGCTGTGCTGGGACCTGGCGCTGGCATAGAGGCAAACGGTCGCCGCCGTCCCCAGGTTCAGGCTTTCCGCCGAGCCGTAGACGGGAACGGCCACCCGGTGGTCTGCCAGGACGAGCTGTTCCTCCGAGAGGCCCTGGGCCTCGTTGCCGAACAGCCAGGCGGTGGGCTGCTCCAGGGCGTAGTCGGACTCCCCGGCCCCGGCACCCAGCCGGCGGGCGGCGCTCTCGTCCTGCAGCCGGTCGAGGTTCAGTTGGCCGTAGCCGTCGGCGGCCAGCACCCCGATGCCGTGCTCCTTGCACCCGGCCACCGTCTCCTCGATGTCGGCGCCGAGCACGACGGGCAAGTGGAAGAGGGACCCGGCCGTGGAACGGACAGCCTTGGGGTTGTAAATATCGACGCTGGAGGCGCTGAGGACGACGGCGTCTGCGCCGGCCGCGTCGGCGGCGCGCAGCACGGTGCCGGCGTTGCCCGGGTCCCGGACCTCGCACAACACGGCGACGAGGCGGGGCTTCGCGGCCAGTACCTCCGCCAGGCTGACGTCGAGGAAGCTGCAGACCGCCAGGACGCCCTGCGGCGTGACGGTGTCTGACATCGCGGCGAGCACCTCGTCGGTGGCGAGGAAAGCGGTGGTGCCCTCGGCCAGCGTCTCAAGCTCAGGGTGCCGGTCCAGGCAGGACTCGCTTGCGTAGACCTCAAGGACGACGCCGGGTTTTCCGTCCGCGATCCTCTGCTGGTGCAGGGTGAGGGCTTCCCGCACGGCCTGGGGGCCTTCCGCCAGGAACTCCCGCCGCTTTAAACGGGCCGGGCGCCCGGCAAGTTGGGCCACCTTCCGCACCCGATCGGCTCGGGGGTTGGTCAGTGGTTCATCTTGCGGGCGCCCGGTTTCGTTCATATAAGAACCTTAGTTGCTCTGGCGAGCGGTTCTTGAACGGAGCGGTGAGGCTCGGAGAACTCAGGTACTACTTGGCAGCCTTTTCGGCGGCCGGCTTCTTAGCGGCCGGCTTACGGGCAGCCTTGGGGGCAGCAGCAGCCTCGGCCTGAGCGGCCGGAGCGGACGTGTCGGCGGGCAGCGAGTCCTTGGCAACCTGGACCAGCGCGGCGAAGGCGTTGGCGTCGGAGACGGCAAGCTCGGCCAGCATGCGGCGGTCAACCTCGACCTCAGCGGCCTTGAGGCCCTGGATCAGGCGGTTGTAGGTCAGGCCGTTGGCGCGGGACGCAGCGTTGATGCGCTGGATCCACAGGCGGCGGAAGTCGCCCTTCTTCTTCTTGCGGTCGCCGTAGCTGTACACGAACGAGTGCAGCAGCTGCTCTTTGGCCTTGCGGTACAGGCGTGAACGCTGTCCACGGTAGCCCTTTGCGCGTTCAAGGATAACCCGGCGCTTCTTGTGGGCGTTGACCGCCCTCTTCACACGTGCCACGTGCGTACTCCTTCAAAATCTGATCCCAAGCGTCTACTGCCGGAGTGCCCGGCTGGCCTGAGAAGCCTTAGTGGTAGTGGACCGTTGCAGGTGGCAATCGGTCCGGGTACTTGGAACTTAGATGCCGAGCATCTTCCGGATGACCTTGGCGTCGCCCTTGAAGACGATCTTGTCGCCGGCGAGGCGGCGGGTCAGCCTGGAGGACTTGTGCTCGAGGTAGTGGCGGCGGTTGGCCTGCTGGCGGCGCAGCTTGCCGCT
>DASSXE010000286.1:0-5913 GCA_035704125.1 Arthrobacter sp. | reverse complement strand
CGCCCGGGTGGCGGTGCTCGCCGGGCTTCCGGCCGACGTCATCGGGTCCGTCCGCGCGGAAGTGAGCCTCAGCGAGGGGGCGGCCGAGCTGGTCGCGGCTTTCAAGGCGGCCGGCCATGCCGTGGCGGTGGTCTCGGGCGGCTTCAACCAGATCCTCGGGCCGCTGGCGGAGCAGCTGGGCCTTGACCACTGGATCGCCAACGAACTGGAAATCGTCGACGGTGCGCTGACCGGCAGGGTGCTCGGCGATGTCATTGACCGGGCGGCCAAGGAGAAGTACCTGCGCGAGTGGGCCGCCGCCGAGGGCATCCCGCTCGAGCACACGATCGCCGTCGGTGACGGCGCGAACGACCTGGACATGCTCGGCGCTGCCGGGATCGGCATCGCGTTCAACGCCAAGCCGGCCGTCCGCGCGGTGGCGGACGCGGCGATCGACATGCCCTACCTCGACGCCGTGCGGCACATCGCCGGCGTCTGAAGTCTTCCGCCGGCCGGCGGAATCCGGGCAGCGAAAAGGCCGGGGCGGACGCCCCGGCCTTGCCCGTGCTGCGGAGGACTAGTTGGTGCCGCTCTTGTCGAAGTAGTCCTCGCCGCCGACGTACTCCGTGTGGCCGGACTCGACGTCGGCGGTGGCCATCCTGGCGACCTCCGCAGCGAATTCCTTGACCGAGTAGAGCTTGCCGGCCTCGGCGCGGCGGGCTTCGATGGCGCCGGGGTTGGAGCGGTCCAGCAGCGTGGCCGTGACCGTGCCCTCGATCATGTCACCGGAGACGACGACCAGGGAGATGCCCTTGTCCGCCAGGCTCGGCACCAGTTCGCGCAGCGCATCCTCGCCGGCGCGCTTACTGCGGGCCACCGGCTCGTACTCGGGCATCGTCGGGACAGAATCGATGAAGTGGGCCTGGTGGCTGGTGACGAAGACCACGCGCGAGCCCTCCGGCATCAGCGGGACCGCGGCGTTGAGCATGTTGACCTGGGCGTCGCGGTTGAGCTTGAGGGCGTAGCCCTCCTCCATGCCGGTCTCCATGCCGCCGGAGGCGTTGAGGACCAGCAGGTCCAGCGAGCCGAAGTTTTCCATCGCGGCGCTCGCCAGGGCCTGGACGCCTTCCTGGGTGGTCAGGTCGGCCCCGACGGCGGCGGCCCGGCCACCGGCGGCTTCGATCTCCGCGACAACCTTGTTGGCCCGCGGCGCCTTCTGGCGGTAGTTCACGATCACGGCGGCTCCCTCGGCGGCGAGGAATTTGGCGACGTCAGCGCCGATGCCGCGCGATGAACCGGTGACGATCGCGGTCTTCTTTTCCAGCAGTCCCATTCGAGCTCCTTTGTTCCATTCATCCAAATGCGGTGGGGTCTGCTGTCCATCATGCCAGCGCCCGGCGGCATTGCCCTTGTCCGGGCCCCACAAAGAAGCCGCGGGGAGCTAGTGTGGCGCCGGCCGGACGGGATCCAACCGCCGCGACGGACGGACTCCAGAAGGAGTCCGCCCGTCGCGGGCCCTGCAGCAGGCCGCTGGCTAGCCCCGGTCTACCCGGATCTTCTTGGTTGCCTCACCGGGCACCGTGGCGGGTGCCGGTGCCCGGACTTCGAGGACGCCGTCCTTGTAACTGGCGGTGATGTCTTCTTCTTTGGCTCCGGCCGGCAAGGCGATGCTGCGGGTGAAGGAGCCGTAGCGGAATTCGGAACGGTAGCCGTTCTTGCTCTTGTGCTCCGACTTTTCCTCACGCTCGGCCTTGATGTGGAGCATGCCGTCGCTGACCGACACGTCGACGTCCCTGTCCGGGTCGATGCCGGGCACTTCCGCGCGCACCACCAGGGTGTTGCCGTCCTGGTACTGCTCGACCTTGATGGACGACGCCATCGTCAGGTCGCCGTCGAGGAAGCGGCGGACGGGCTCCAGCATGTCCGAGGGCGCCCACTTGCTGAGATCAGCCATGATTTATCCTCCTGGGTCCACGCCCCGCCAGGGATCGGGCAGGGCTGTGTGACCAGTACACGCCCCGCCGGCGGGCTGCGCCTAGGGCCGAAAGACCGCCGAAAGGCCTAGGCCTAGTGGCCCATCCCCAGGCCGCCGTCGACGGGGATGACGGCGCCGGAGATGTACGCCGCCTCGTCGCTGGCGATCCAGCGCACGACATTGGCTACCTCGGAGGCTTCCGCGAACCGGCCCGCCGGGACCTTGGTGAGGTAGTCCTTCTGCGTGGCCTCCGGAAGTTCGGCGGTCATGTCCGTGTTGATGAAGCCGGGCGCCACCACGTTCGCGGTAATGCCGCGGCCGCCCAGTTCCCGGGTCAGTGAACGGGCGATGCCGACCAGGCCGGCCTTGGACGCGGAGTAGTTGATCTGGCCGGGTGCGCCGTAGAGGCCGGAGACCGAGGAAATCAGCACCACGCGGCCCTTCCGCGCGCGGATCATGCCCTTGGAGGCCCGCTTGATGACCCGGAAGGCGCCGGTGAGGTTGGTGTCGATGACGGAGGTGAAGTCGTCCTCGCTCATCCGCATCAGCAGCGTGTCCTTGGTGATGCCGGCGTTGGCGACCAACACCTCCACCGGGCCATGCTCCGCCTCAACTTCGCTGAAGGCCGCGTCGACGGAGGCCTCGTCGGTGACGTCCGCCTTGACGCCCAGGATGCCGGCCGGCAGCGCGGACTCGCTGCGGAAGGTGACGGCCACCTTGTCGCCATTTGCGAGGAAGGACTCGGCGATGGCCAGGCCGATCCCGCGGTTTCCGCCCGTGATGAGGACGCTGCGGCCGGTGGAGGTTGTTTCAGTCATGGTGGACTCCGGAATTCTGCGGCCCAGTGGCGCCGCTCGGGGGCTGGTTTTCCTGCCTCCGATCTTAGCCAGTCTTTCCGCTCCGGCGGCCGTTTGGGCGCCCCCGCCGATGGTGAGAGAATCGGAGGTGAGCCTATGGAGCGTGATCTGACAGCTGTGACAAACAAGAACCGGCCCGGCGGCAACGTGCCCGGGGAGTACCTCGAGGACACCGAGGTCCACAGCATCACCGACGCCGCCACCGCCCACTCGGAAGAGATGCGGTCGCGGATGGTCAAGTATGCCGTGGCCATGGGGATCCGCATGGTCTGCCTGGTTTTGATCTTCTTCGTGGACGGCTGGTTCAAGCTCATTCCGGTGATCGGCGCCGTCTTCCTGCCGTGGTTCGCGGTTATCATCGCCAACGGCGGCGACCACGCCGAAGTGCACAGCGAATCGCTGATCGATTACGTGCCGCTGGGCGAGCTTGAAGCCACGCCCGCTGACTCCGCCGGCGCTCCGGCGGCCGGCGATGAACCGGTCACCCTGTTGCAGGGTGAACTCGTCGATGACGACGACGATGACGTGGACCACAGACGGGCAGCTTCATGAACCTTCTCGACCTGGCCGGCGGCACCCCCGCGCCGGCCGCCGCCATCTGCTCGCGGAAGGCCTGCCGGGCCGACGCCGGGTGGCAGCTGCTCTGGAACAACCCGAAAATCCACACTCCGGAACGGCGAAAGACCTGGCTGGCGTGTGATGACCACCGCGACTGGCTGGAGGACTACCTCCGGACCCGCGGGCTCTGGAAGGAAACCCTCCCGATGGCGACCCACAACGCCCCCGTGGCCCGAGGCGGGGCCGCCTGAATGTACCGTTTCCTTTTCTCCAGCAAATGGCTGGGCTACTTGCTGCTGGCCGCCATCTTCGCCACCGCCTGCGTTTTCCTGGGCCGCTGGCAGATGGACCGCCGGGCGGAGACGCTCGCCGAAATCAACCGCGTCGTCTCGAACTACTCGGCCACCCCGCTACCCTTCACGGATGTCCGGAACGAGTTTGTCAGGCTCGACCCGGAGCGTGAGTGGACCCAGGTGGAACTTCACGGCAGCTACGACGTCGCGGGCCAGCGGGTGGTCCGCAACCGTCCGCTCAACGGCCAGCCCGGCTACGAGGTGGTGGTGCCGCTGAAGCTGGACTCCGGCGACACCGTGGTGATCGACCGCGGCTGGCTGCCGATCGGAAACAAGACTCCCGGCAGCCCCGACTCGGTCCCGGCGCCGCCCGCCGGCAAGGTCACGGTGGTGGCACGGCTGAAGCCGTCCGAACCGGCGCTGCAGCGCGGCGCGCCGGACGGGCAGCTCGCCTCCATCGACCTGGGCGCTTACGCCACCCAGCTCGGCTATCCCGTGCTTACCGGGGCGTACGGGCAGGTGGCCGGTGAGAACCCGGCACCGGCGGAAATGCCGCTCGGCTTCCCCAAGCCGTCCACCGATGAGGGGACGCACCTGTCGTACTCGCTGCAGTGGTTCGCCTTCGGCGTGCTGATGTTCATCGCCTTCGGTTACGCGGCGCGGCAGCAGGCACGCAACGCCGCCATCGACGCGGAAGATGCAGAGGACGCGGAAGCCCGCGGCGAGGCCGCATACCACTCCGCCGGCAACGCACCCCGCCGTCGTCCGGCGCCCCGGAATCGGAAGAACGCCACCGCCGAGGAAGAAGAAGACGCCATCCTCGACGCCCAGGGATTCTAGGGCGCCGGGATGGATGCCGACGCCGTCGCGAACGTCCGGCGCGCCCTGGTCGCGGCGGGGGCGCGCGACACCGTCTCGGTCTTCCAGGTTGAGGTGCCCACCGCCGCGGCGGCCGCCGCCGTCCTGGGCTGTGATGTCGCGGCGATCACGAACAGCCTGGTCTTTCGGCTCGGGGACGCTCCCCTGCTGATCCTGGCCAGCGGCGCGGCCAGGGTGGACCTCGGGCACATCGCGGACCGGCTGGGCTGCGGAAAGATCCGCCGGGCCGACCCCGGGTTCGTCCTGCACCACACCGGCCAACGGGTAGGCGGCGTGGCCCCGCTCGGGCACCCGCAGCCGATCAGGACCCTGCTGGACGATTCGCTAAAAAGCCACCCGCTCCTCTGGGCCGGCGCCGGAGACCACAACTCGATGTTCTCCATCACCTACCAGGACCTCAAGCGCATCACGAACGCCGAGGAGATGACCGTCCGCTAGAAGAAGCGGGCCGCGCGAAGTGCACAAGCGGCAGCGGCGCGGCCAATTTGCGTAGCGTGCGTCTAAGCGAGGAACGAGCGAGCACGCGGCAAATCGGGCGGAACGCTGCGCGGAGGCGGCCAGAGCAGAGGGCGCGGAGACCTACGCCAGCGTGATCAGGTCCAGGTAGTCCTCGTTCCACAAGTCCTCGACCCCGTCCGGCAACATGACGACCCGTTCCGGGTTCAGCGCCTCGACGGCACCCTCGTCGTGGCTGACCAGCACGACGGCGCCGGTGTAGTTCCGCAGCGCGCCGAGGATTTCGGAGCGGCTGGCCGGGTCGAGGTTGTTCGTGGGTTCGTCCAGGAGGAGCACGTTGGCGCTGGAGGCCACGATCGTGGCGAGGGCCAGCCGGGTTTTCTCACCGCCGGAGAGGACCCCGGCGGGCTTGTCGACGTCGTCCCCGGAGAAGAGGAACGATCCGAGGATGCCGCGGACCTCGGCGTCGTTCATGTCCGGCGCGGAGGAGCGCATATTCTGCAGCACGGTGCGGTCCACGTCGAGGGTCTCGTGTTCCTGCGCGTAGTAACCCACCTTCAGGCCGTGGCCGGGGACAACCCTGCCGGTGTCCGGCTTGTCCACGCCGGCGAGCATCCGCAGCAGCGTGGTCTTGCCGGCGCCGTTGAGGCCCAGGATGACCACCTTGGAGCCGCGGTCGATCGCGAGGTCGACGTCGGTGAAGATTTCCAGCGAGCCGTAAGACTTGCTGAGGCCGTCCGCCGTGAGCGGGGTCTTGCCGCAGGGCGACGGGTCCGGGAAGCGCAGGGCTGCCACGCGGTCGTTCTCGCGCACCGCCTCGAGGCCGCCCAGCAGCCGTTCGGCACGCTTGGCCATGTTCTGCGCGGCCACGGCCTTGGTGGCCTTGGCGCGCATCTTGTTGGCCTGGTCCATCAGG
>DASSXE010000019.1:0-9929 GCA_035704125.1 Arthrobacter sp. | reverse complement strand
CGGACACCGGCGACGGCGTCAAGGAACGCGTCGACGTCGTCGGTGGTGTTGTACAGGTAGGTGCTGGCCCGCGTGGTGGCGGTGAGACCCAGCCGGCGGTGCAGCGGTTGCGCGCAGTGGTGGCCCACCCGGACGGCGATCCCGCGGCTGTCCAGGAATTGTCCGACGTCGTGGGCGTGCACGCCGGCGACGTCGAACGCGGCCAGGCCGATCCGCTCCGCGCCGGCCGCGGGGCCCAGCACCCGGATGCCGGGAATGGCTTCGAGGCCCTCGACCAGCCTGCGCCCCAGTTCGGCCTCCCAGGCGTGGATCCGGGAGAGGCCGGTTTCGCGCAGGTAGTTCGCGGCGGCGGCGAGCGCCACGGCCTGCGAGATCTTTTGCGTTCCCGCCTCGAAGCGCTGCGGGCTGGGCAGGAAGCCTGCGCGTTCCATCGTGACGGTGGTGATCATCGATCCGCCGGTGAGGAACGGCGGCATGGCGTTGAGCAGCGTGGAGCGGCCGTACAGTCCGCCGATGCCGGTGGGGCCAAGCATCTTGTGTCCGGAGAAGACAGCGAAGTCGACGTCCAGGGCCTTGACGTCCAGCTCCATGTGCGGGGCCGACTGGCAGGCGTCCAGCACCACGAGCGCACCGGCGGCACGGGCGAGGGCAACCAGGTGGGCGACCGGATTGATGGTGCCGAGCACGTTGGAGGCGTGGGTGAAGGCCAGGACGCGGGTCCGGCCGCCGATCAGGCGGCCTGCGGCGTCAAGGTCCAGGACCCCGGCCTCGTCGACCGGAATGTATCTGAGCGTGGCGCCGGTCCGGGCGGCCAGTTGCTGCCACGGGATGAGGTTGGCGTGATGTTCCATTTCGGTCACCACGATCTCGTCTCCGGCGGCCAGCGCGAAGCGGGCCGACTCCGCCGGGGCGCCGGGGAGGGAGGCGTTCAGGAAGGAATAGCTGAGCAGGTTCAGGCCCTCGGTGGCGTTCGATGTCCAGATCAGCTCGTCCGGTTCGGCTCCGATGAAGGCCGCTACGGTTTCCCGGGCGTCCTCGAAGACGTCGGTCGCCTCCACCGCGAGATGGTGCGCGCCGCGGTGCACGGCGGCGTTGCGTTGTTCGTAGAACTCCTGCTCGGCTTCGAGGACGCTGAGCGGGTTCTGCGAGGTGGCCCCGGAGTCCAGGTAGATCAGGGGCTGGCCGTTGACGGGCCGGCCGAGGATCGGAAAGTCATTGCGGATCCTCAAGACCTCCGCGTTGCCCAGCGCCGTCGCCGGGGTGAGCAGGTGGGCTGGTGTAGCAACCATGGGTGGAAACTCCTGATCGGCTGTCGCTGCGTCGGGTACGCCCCGGCGGGAGGGCCGGGTGGATTACGTTACACAGATTTAGCCTAATTATTCCATGGTCCGGGCCCGCGGCCCGCAGAGGGCCACCTTACCGGCGGCGGGCGTCCGGCCTCCGGACAGTCAAACGCCCCGCCGGCGGGCCTTGGTTCCCGGGCGGGGCGTTGATTCCTGCGTCTGCCGCCAAGGGCGTCCACGGAGGGTGCGGCGGCTGCTGCACCGGGTCGGGACCCTGGCGGGAGACCGTAAAGGGAGCCGGCGGCGGCTGGGGGGAGAGCCTCGGTCTCAGAAGGCTCTGACGCCGCCGGCTCCGTCTTAGGGGCACGGCTGCCGGTCAAGGCACCGTACGGTTCCATCGATGGAAGTCGGTGATCAGAAGGAGGGTCCTGCAATTGGTTTTCAGGAGCCCCTGCGGGGCGTTCCCTCGACTGACTCAAGTTAATCAAATCCGGCCGGTTCTTCACACGAGTAGGACTTACCCGACTTCCTTTCCCGGCTACCCTGCCCAACTACTTAGACGTACTCCCGGCCGCCTGCGGCGCCCGCCACGAACTACGCAGGGCCGGAGCCCGCGGGGTCCACGGTGCCGGTGAGGCTCAAGGGGCCGGACCCCCGCCGTGCCCGCGGCCGGCACCCCCGCCGGCACCCCCGCTGCTGCCGTCCGGTCCGGGTCCACCGCCGCCGTCGAGATCGCCGTCCACCAGCTCGGAACGGCGGCTGACGCCCAGCTTCCCGAAGATCCGGTACAGGTGCCCCTCCACGGTCCGGGTGGAGAGGGTCAGGGCGGAGGCGATCTCGACGTTGCTGGCGCCGCGTGCCACCAGCTTCAGGATCTCGGCCTCCCGCACGGTCAGGTCCGCCTGATGGTCGCCGTGGACGATGTTGATGCTTTCGGACATTCCGGCCGCCACCATGCGGTGATGGACCTTGCGCTGAACCACGGTCAGCTTCCACTTGTGCGGATCGTTCTCCAGGCAGCGCGCGGCCTGCTGGGCAGCTTCCAGCGCCAGCAGCAGGTATCCGGCGGACACGGCTTCGTCACTGAGGGCGGTCAGCGCCGCGGTGTCCGATTCCGCGACGGCCCGGGCGAAGTCCCGGAGCAGCGCGCCTTCATGGCCCTCGATGTCGGCGCTGCTCTCGGCCAGGGCCTCGGCGGCGGCCCGGTCGCCGTCGCGCAGGGCCAGCCTGCGGATGTCCGTCTCGATCCCGCGCAGGCCGTGGGCGCGGGCCAGCCCGGCCAGCTCCGCAAGCCGCTGCTGCCGTCCGGCCGTCCCGCCCGACGCGTCGTCGGCGGCGGTGCAGTATGCGTCCGCCAGTAGCCACAGCCCCGCCGGGCCGCGCAGCGGTTCCGCCCGGAAGGCGCGCGCGTTGGCGTCGGCGTCGTCGTGCCGGCCGACGACGAAGGCGGCGTAGGCGGCCAGCGCGTGGCCCAGCGGACGCACCCGCCAGGGGTCGGCAACGGTGAGCTCCTCGACGCCGAGGAGCAGTTCGGCCAGGCTCTCCGGGAACCTGCCCTGGCGCAACCTGGAGTACCCGCTCAGCAGGTGCAGCAGACCGCCGCTGTACAGGAGCCGGAAGGGCAGGCGTGCCGCGTAGTCGTCGACGGCGGCAGCGAGTTCATCCCACTCCCCCGCCCTGATCAGGTTCAGGCAGTGGCGTGCGAGGACGTCCTCGTAGACCAGAGGCAGGGACGCTGTGGCATCGCCGGCCTGCGGCCAGGCCGCCCGGTCGATCTCGAGCCCGGCCACCACCCGGCCCTGGGCGGACTGGAGCTCGGCCAGGCGGAAGAGCACGGGCACCTGGATTTCCGTGATCCCGGCGGCCTGGTCGAGGAGCGCCGTCAGGAGCCGGTGGAGCTCGGCGGCGGGAGTGTCCTCAGGGGCGGCCAGCATGGCCGCGGCGAGCGCGGGGGCGTCCGATCCGGCCCACGGGAGTTCGGCCGGTCCGGCGCCCGTGCCGGCGGAATTTTCCGGCCGGCCCGGCAGGTGCAGCGGAGGGGCGGCCTCGCCCAGCCGGGCGGCCAGGAGCGCCGCCAGGTACGAGGGCCGGCCGTAGGGAACGGCCCCGGCGGACTTCAGGTGGCCGGCGGCCGCTTCCACCCGGCCGAGGAGGTACTGCGCATAGGCGAGCTGGATCTTCGCTTCCGGCCCGCCATCCCCCTTGACCGCCGCGGCGGCCGCGCGCAGGGCCGTCGCCGCGTCCAGGGCGGCGTTGGCCGCCGTCGCGCCGTCCACCAGCTCGGCGGCGGGCAGGTCCGCGCCGGCGTCGAGGGCCCAGCGGAAACGGTTGAGGTAGGCCTCGGGGTGGCCGTCGCTGAAGCCGGGCAGGGCCAGCAGGCTGGCGCGCAGGCCCGCGCTGCGCCCGGCGGGAACACGTCCCCGGACAATTTCGCCCACCATCGGGCTGGCCGGCCGGACCAGCCGTTCCTGGTCCCGGGAGACGGCGATGATTCCGGCCATCTCCAGGGCGTCGACGGTCTTGGGGCTGCTGAACCGGAGGATGTCCCCGAGCGAGAGCGGCCCGGCGAGGGAGACGATCGCCGCCACAGTCTGTTCCTCGGGCGGCAGGGAGCGGACGCGGTGGTCCACCAGGTCCGCAACAGGGACCCGGACCAGGTCCGGCGGTGCCAGCAGGAGCCAGGTTCCGCGCCGCAGGCCGATGGAACCGGTCTTTTGGGCGTGCCGGATCAGGGACATCAACATGGCCGGCAGTCCAGCGGTGACCGTGCCGAACAGCTCGCTGAGCCAGGGTGAGACCTCCGCCCGGAGGGCCTGTTCGCAGAACTGGTGGACCTCGGAGCGGGTCAGCGGGGGGAGATCGTACTTGGCGATCAGTCCGTCGTCCCAGAGCGCCAGGAACTCCTCCGGCGTCGACGGCCCGGTGCTGCAGGCGGCCAGCAGCCGGGCGGATCCGGTGGCCACGGCCTGCGCTATCAGCCGGACTGTCCCGGCGTCCAGATTTTGGGCATCGTCGATGACGAAAAGGGGCGCGACGGGTTTGGCCTTCAGCCGGGTGGTGAAAGCCCGCACGACGGCGGCGGAGGAGTCCAG
Organism: Arthrobacter sp.; assembly: GCA_035704125.1. GTDB lineage: Bacteria > Actinomycetota > Actinomycetes > Actinomycetales > Micrococcaceae > Arthrobacter. Next base: position 5,554 of record DASSXE010000019.1, on the reverse strand, counting down.
GTCCTGCACCGGCAGGTGCTCCAGGTAGGACGCCAGGGCGCCGTAGGGTACCGCGGCCAGCATGGCGGTGGGGGCGAGGCGGATGACGTTGCTGCGGGACTGCAGCTCGCGGAGGATCTCCCGGACGACGGCGGTTTTCCCGGAACCCGCGGCGCCGACAATGATCGCGCCGGGACGTCCCTCGTCCCGGAGGCAGGCCACCGCGTCGCGCACGACGCCGGAGCGGCCGATGAGCGCCATCTGGTCCGTTAAGCTTTCCACTCAGGTCCTTTCCCCGCTGGCGGCTGGCGACCGCCGGGCCCAATGGGCAGCTGCCCCGCTAGCCGATGCGGGCGTTGCCGGCCGATCCGGCGATGGCGTCTTTGAGCTCGGCCCGGCTCGCGAGATGGAGCTTCGCGTAGACCTGGTACAGGTGTCCTTCCACGGTCCGCACGGACACCTGCATCTGCTCGGCGATCTTGCGGTTTGAGGTTCCGGCGGCGGCCCGGACGGCCACCTCGCATTCGCGGGCGGTGAGGATGGATGAGGTCAGCGCCTGCACCCCGTTCCGCGGGCCGCCGAACCTCTCATCGAGCATGTGTTCGGTCCGTTGCGCCACCCGCAGGGCGATCCTGTTCCCGGCGTCGTTGGCGCAGGTGACGGCCTTCCGTGCCACGTCCCTGGCGAAGACCGCGTCCCCCGCGGCGTCGGCGTCCTTGGCGACGGTCAGGAGTGCCTCGCTGGCGGCATCCTTGCACCCGTTGGCCAGGCGCAGGCACAGCATCGCGAACTGGCCCGTGACGCCTCCCGCCAGGGTGCCGAGCTTCTGGCTGGCCTGGCGGTCGCCGAGCCGGGCAGCGGCGGACTGGAAGAGCAGGGCCATTGCCGCGGCACCCCGCTCCGCGTCGCTGTCCGCCTCCGCGGCCAGGCTGCGGATCGCCGCCGCCCGCTGGCCCAGTTCCGCGTTCGCACCCAATTCGAAGTACCGGGTCAGCCGGACGGCCAGCCACGGCGCGGTCGAGTCCAGGGCGGCGAGTTCGGCGAGCTGGACGGTGGCCTCATCGGCGTTGCCGTAGAGGCCGTTGGCGTAGGCGCAGGCCGCCGTGGCCAATCCCGCAAGGTTGTCCCGGTCGTTGGTCCGCAACTGCCAGAGCCCGGCCTCGATGCCCTGCAGGGCCTCATCCAGGCGGCCGGCATGCAGGCTGATCAGGCCCTGGCCGATTTCGAACATACCGCCCAGGCGGGCCTGGGGGTCCGGCACTTCCGAGGTCAGCGCGAGGAACTCGCCGGCTTCCCGGAACCGTGCGGAGAGCAGCATCAGCAGCAGGAAGCGGCCCCGGAGTTCCCGCAGGCTCTGGTCCGTCAACGCTACGGTGCCGGCGGCGGACAGGACCTGCTTGGCCAGGGCGCCGGCAGCCATGACGTTACCGGTGACAGCCAGCGCCTCGCAGAGCAGGCCGCCGGCGACGATGCCCGCCTCCGTGCTCAGGTCCGCGATATCCAGCTCATCCCGCAGGGCCAGGACGTCCGTGTACCGTCCTTCGTGCACGGCCAGCCGGGCCTCGGCCAGCCGCAGCTGTGCCGCGGCCGCCGCGACTGTGTCTGTTTCCATGTCCATGTCCGGCCGGGCGGACAGGCGCCGGCCGAGGCCCAGCACCCGCTCCGAGGCTGCTGTTGCCGTGGCCATGCTGCGCTGGTCGAGCTCCGCCAGCAGGACGTTGACGCCGACCCAATCCGTGGCGGGTAGCGTGTCCTCCGGCGCGTCCGCCAGCCGGTGCAGGAGCCGACGTGCGGCCTCGTCATTGCCCAGGCCAAGGTTCGCGCGGGCAGCCTCGATGGCCGCGGCGGGAACGGTCTCGAGAGTCTCTACCGAGTGAAGGAACCGCAGCGCGGCGGCCGGGTCCGACGAGTCATTGGCCCGCCGCGCTGCCGCGAGCGCCAGCTCCGGGCTGATCTGTTCCCCGCAGTCCAAGGCCCAGGCGACGCCGGTGGGTCCGCCCGGTTCGAGTTCGTGGTTGCCGGCCCGCACGGCGGTCAGCCGCCGCCGCAGTTCCGCGCTGCGGCCCGGCGGGACAACGCTCGCAACAATCGCCGCGGTTACGGCATTGGTGACACGGACGGCCGGCGGGTGCTCGTGGCTGACCTGGATCAGGCCGCGCTCCTGCAGCGTGTCCATGTCATGCGGGTTGAAGATGCTCATCAGCGTCTGGAGTGAGACCGCCCCGGCCAGGGCCAGCAGTTCGAAGACGTCGCGCTGGCCCGGGCTGAGCCGGTTCAGCCGCGCCTTGACCACGTCCCGGACCTCGCCGGTCAGCGAAATCGGCCGGTTGCCCAGGACCCAGGTGCCGTCCTGCCGGGCGATCGCCCCCAGCTTGATCTGCTCCCGCGCCAGGGAATGCAGGAAGAGGGCGTTGCCGCCGCTGGCCGTCCACAGCGCACGGGCGGCGGTGTGCGAGAAGTGCCCGCCGTACTCCTGGTTCAGGGTGGCCGCGGTCTCGGCGAAGTCGAAGGGCTCCAGGTCCACGCGGCGGAGCAGGTCGTCCTTCCAGAGGCCCATGATGTCGCCGCCCACGTGCGGCAGGTCGACACAGGCGGCGAGCAGCGTGACGTGGCCCCCGGCGCTGAGCTGGGCCACCATCATGCAGGACAAGTCATCAAGGTCGTGGGCGTTATCCACGAAGAGGGCAATGGTGCGGCCCTGGGCTTTGGCGTGCAGCAGCTGGGTGAGGCCCCGCAGCACCATCAGCGGGTGCTCCAGGTGGGAGGAATCGAGGTCGTTGAGAAGCACGCTCAACGCACCGTACGGAAGCTTCGACGAGATGGAGCTGCCCCGTACCTGCACCACCAAGTAGTCCTCCCCCAAGTGCTCCAGCGCGCGCTGGGCAATGAAGGACTTGCCGGCTCCGTGTTCTCCTACCAAAACGACGCCGCAGCCGGACCCGGAGGTCAGGGTTTCCACGACGTCGTCAATAATGTGCTGGCGGGTTAGCTGTTTGTCGGGCCGCCCGCCGGCGGCATGTTGCGCGGGTGGAATCACATCTGTTTTACCGCTGCCAGCGGGCACGCCGGCGTCTTGCTGAAACATGGGAGAGACCTTCGCAATCAATGGTTAGCCAGTGATAGCTCCACCGTATGGATGAGCCCCTCAAAGGGCACCCGTAGGTAGTACTCGATTGCGGAACGGGTATTCTGGCAGGCCCTACCCGGCTGTACTCAGTAGCTGCTCCGGGACCGGCAAGTGACCAAGTAGTCCTGCCGGCGCGGCGCACCGGCTCAGTCTTCGGCGGCCAGCCGCCGGAGATCTTCGCGGCCCTTGATGTTCAACTTGGCGTAGCTGCGGTACAGGTGGCCCTCCACGGTGCGGACCGAGACCTGCAGCTCGGCGGCGATCTGCCGGTCGCTGAGCCCCCGCACGGCGCGGGCCACGATGTCCCGTTCGCGCCGTGTGAGCAGTCCGAGGGCGCCGTCCTGGCCGTCCGGTTCCTGGCCGGGCACGCTGGCGGCCCGGTCCCGGCAACGCTGGCGCTGCGCCGCTGCCATCCGTTCCCGCAGGGTGTCGCCCGTGTCGCGGTAGGCGGCCGCGGCGTCGTCGTACGCCTGCGCCGCAAAACCCCACAGCTCCGCTTCCTCGCAGCTCTTGGCCGCCTCCATCAGTTCGCCGGGATCCGCCGTCCCCAGCGCCGCGGCGTATCCGCACAATGCCGCCGCGCGGCGGCCCTCCAGCGCCGGTTTCAGCTCCCGCAGGCGCACCGCGGCAGACTTGTCGCCCAGGGCCAGGCGGAAGGCCAGGGCATCGAGCTCCAGGCCGGCGCTGTTGCCGCCGACGGCGGTGGCCAGCCGCTGCAGCTCCTCCGCGGCTCCGGGGTAGCCGTCCAGCTTCGCCTTTCCGTACACCACCGCCATCGAGGCCAGGGTGCGCAGGTAACGGGAGACTGGAGGCCGGGCGGACTCGTAGTCGGCGAGCAGTCCCGCGGCTTTGCTCTTGGCCCCCACTTCGGCCGCGGCGGCAAAGGCCATCGCGGCCGTCAGCGCGAAGAGCTGCTGCGCGTCGGCGACACGGAGGGCTTCAAGGGCCACCCGCAAGGTCTTCTTGGCCTCGGCGGCGCGGCCCTGGTACAGCAGCATGATGCCGGCACCGGTGTGGACTCCCCCGCCGAACGCAATCAGGCTGGGCCCGTAGGCCGCGGCGAAACCGCCCAGCAGGGTTTCGGCCGCGCTCCAGTTGCCGCCGTGGACCAGGGTGGTGGCGGCCCGGACCGCCAGGAAGTCGGCGAGGAAGGACAGCTCCTCGTCGGCGGTGCTGGCCGCTTCCATCGCCGCCGTGGCGGCCACGTACGCGCTGTCCGGCTTGCCCTGCACCAGCAGCTGTTCCGCGTCCAGGGCCAGCCCGAACGCCCGCTCCAGGTCGTTGTCCGGGAGGCCGGCCGCGGGATCCGGCCCGGCGGCAGGTTCGGGCTCGCCGGCAGGTTCGCGTTCGCCGGCGAGGGCCCGGGCGAGGGCGCGGATGGAGCGTACCCGGTCCTTGGTCGCGGCCCTGATGGCGTCGGCGTCGTCGGGGTTCTCCGCGGCCAGCCGCTCGCCGCCGGCCAGCAGCGCCTCGGACCGGTGCACGATGTCCGCCGGGGTGTGGCCCAGCGCGGAGAGCACCGCGACCCACAGCAGCGAGCCCGCGAGCAGGCTGGAGAGAGTGCCGCCCTTGCCGAAGTCCGCCGCCAGGATGTCCCGGGCGGCGGCGTGGTTGGAACTGTTGTAATGGGTCCGCGCGATGACTGCCCGCGCCGCCATCTGCAGTTCCGGGTCCTTGACCTGGGCCGCGGCCCGGCGCGCCAGCTCGTCCTGGAACAATCCGCCGGCCAGCACGGCGGCCCGGAGCAGCTGCCGGTCCTGGACCTCCACGCCACATTCCAGCGACCAGCTCACCTGGCGCAGCAGCCCCTCCGCGGTGGCCGGCTCCCGGTCCATCAGCCGCAGCAGCCCCTGCCGGAGCTGGAGGCTGCGGGCCGGGGACACCAGGTTCCGCAGGGTGTCGCCGTAGGTGGTGTTCCAGAGCCGCAGTTCCGGTTCCGGCCCGTCAGTGACCCGCAGCAGCTCCTGTTCGATCAGTCCGGCCACGGTGGCCTCGTCGACCATCGCCTCGATGAGTCCCCGGGGCACGGGCTCGGAAAGGGCCACCAGGTTCAGGGCGGTGCGCTCGTCCGCGGAGAGCCGGAGCAGCTGGCGGCGGACGACGTCGGTGAGCCGCTCACCGTGGCTGTTCAGCGGCCGGGTCAGCAGCCACACCCCGTTGCGTTGCAGCAGGGTGCCATCGTTCCGCGCGTCGTCGACCAGGCAGCTGAGCAGGAGCGGGTTGCCGGCCGAAGCGTTCCACAGCATCTCGACGGCGCCGGGCAGCACCTGCGGCCCGAGCCGTTCGGCCAGGACGTCCGCCGTTTGTTCCAGGGTGAGCGGGCGCAAATCATGCCGTTCGGCGATGCCCTCGAACCAGAGTTCCAGCAGCGGCGTGGGCAGCCCCGGCCGCACCGCGGCGCTGACCAGCAGCTTCGTCCAGCCGGCGGCAGCGAGCTCGACCAGGACA
>DASSXE010000067.1:0-3524 GCA_035704125.1 Arthrobacter sp. | reverse complement strand
GGTGGTGCCGCTATGCAGCCGGCGCCGCTACCGTTTGAGGGCGCCGCGTGACCACGGCAGGCTGGCAAGGACGATCGCGGCCAGGGTGAGCAGCGTGCCCAGGACGGTGGGCAGGGCGACGACGGTCCCCGGCGCGGGCAGCGCCAGGTCCAGTCCCAGTGAGCCCAGCAGCTGCCCGGCGATCATGCCGAGGCCGGTGACCAGGACGCCGAGGCTGCGGACCAGGAAGGCGGCGACGGCGATGAACACACAGCCCATCGGGCCGCCCAGGTAGTACCACCACTGGCCGGGCAGGGCGTTGCCCGGGCCGGCAATGGCGAGTTTGATCAGCCAGGCCAGCCAGAGCACGATGCTGCCGGCGATGAAGTTCACCAGGGTGGCGGTGATGGGCGTGCGGTAGTGCACCGTGGCGGTGCCGTTCATGGCCTGCTGGAAGCTCATCAGGAACCCGGCGAGCACCGGCAGCAGCACGGGCAGGACCAGCTGCATGGGGTCAGCGCCGCCGGCGGACGCACCGCCGGAGGCGAAGCGGGGAGAAACGGCCCAGGCGACGGCGGCGACGGTCAGCACGCTGCCGAGGACCCGGATGCCGGTGATGGGCCGTTTGCCGGCCGGGCCGATGCCCATCCGGTCCACCAGCAGGCCGCTCAGGGTCTGGCCGGTGACGGCGGCCACGGTGAACAGGGCGACACCCAGCAGCCCGACGGTAAAGGACTGGGCGAAGACGAAGAGCGCGCCGATGGCGCCGGCCAGTACGTAGTAGCGCGGGAAGCGGCGTTCGCGCAGCGCCGGCAGGACCGTGGCCAGCCCGGCCCGGCCCTTGGGCAGCGCCAGGGAGATGGCGATCATCAGGACCAGCCCGGTGGTGAAGCTCACCACCGCCGCGGCGAGGCCGTCGGCCAGTACCGTGCCGAGGGCACCGTTGATCCGGCCCTGGACAGGGACCAGCAGTCCGGCCGTGACGGCCGCGAGGAGTCCGAGGGGCAGTGGGAGCCGCGGAGCGTGGGTCATTGGTGCCACCTTTGGTCAGGCATTATTGCTTGTATGAGCAACCCGGAAATTGACGATGTCCCCATCCGCGACGAGATGATCCGGCTGGGCCAGCTGCTGAAGCTGGCAAGCCTGGCCGAGGACGGGGTGGAAGCGGCGGAGCTGATCAAGAACGGCCTCGTCAAGGTCAACGGCGAGATCGAGGACCGCCGCGGCCGCCAGCTGCACCATGGCGACGTCGTCACCGTGAACGGCCAGTCGGTCCGGATCAGCACCCCCGCCAGAGGAGCCTAACAGCCGTTACTTGCTGAGCACTTCGTGGGTGAGGAACTCCCCCACGTGGCCCACCTCCTGCTGGTTGATGCCGTGCCACATGCCGGTGTAGAGCACCTTGGTGAGCTTGACGTGCTTGCGCACCCAGCCCATGGTGAAGTCGATCTTGTCCGGGGTGAGGACCGGGTCCTGCTGGTCCCGGCCCCAGAACATTGGGACCGTCCCATCGAGTTCGGCGTCGCGGAAGCTTGGGTCACCGGCGGCGTCGACGGCAAAGCCGGAGAGTCCGACGACGGCGGCATAGCCGTCCGGGCGCTGCCGCAGCAGCGTGGTGGCCAGGGCCATTCCCATCGAGAAGCCCAGCAGGGTCACGGAGGGGTGGTTGCCCCGGACCGAATCGATCCAGTCTTCCGCGTAGGCGGACGCGTGTTTGACGGCCTCGAGGGAGTATTCGATGGAGGCCGTGAGCGGAAACCAGGTGAAGCCGGGGCCGGCGGCCAGCGGGGCGCGCAGTGATGCCACCACGAATTCTTCCGGCAGCATGTCCGCCAGGCTCAGCAGGTCCTGTTCGTTGGCGCCGTAGCCGTGCAGGAGCACCAGCAACGGCCTGCCGGCGCGGTCCGCCTCGGGCCGGGACCAGAGGACGACGGGTTCGGGGAAGGCTGCGGGATAGCGAACGGCTTCAGTCATGGCTCCATTCTTACAGTTACCTATCAGTAGCCGGCCACGGTGGCGCACTCCGGCGGCCAGAGGGCAGGATAGAACGGTGAGCGAAACGAGAGCGCCGGAGAACTACCCGGACCGGACGGTCAACCATCCGTGGACCCGCTACGTGGCGATGGGTGATTCCTTCACCGAGGGCATCGGCGACCCGGAACCCGAGAGCCCGGGAGGGCACCGCGGCTGGGCGGACCGGGTGGCCGAGGAACTGAGCCGCGGCCACGACGATTTTGCCTACGCCAACCTTGCCGTAAGGGGCCGGCTGCTGCAGCAGATCGTGGACCAGCAACTGGCGGACTGCCTCTCGCTCCGGCCGGACCTGGTGACACTCTCGGCCGGCGGCAACGACCTGATCCGGCCCGGCGGCGATCCCGATGTGCTGGCCGAGCGGCTCGATTCCGTGGTCCAGATCCTGAGCCTGAACGGCGCCACCGTGGTGCTGTTCAACGGCCCGGACACCGGTTCCTCCGTCCTGGGCCGGATCCGCAGCAAGGTGGCGATCTACAACGAGAACCTCCGGACGGTGGCCGCCCGGCACGACGCCGTGATCGCCGACATGTGGTCCCTCCGCCAGCTCAGCGACCCGCAGATGTGGGACGCGGACCGGCTGCACTTCTCTCCGTTGGGGCACCACACGATTGCGGCGATGGTGCTGGATTCGTTGAACGTCCAGCACACGCTGGAGCCGCTCTCGCCCAAGCCGCTGCCGCAGCAGAGCTGGCGCGAGGCACGGACCGGAGACCTGATCTGGGCACGGGAACACTTTGTCCCGTGGGTGGTGCGCCGGCTGCGGCACCGGTCCTCCGGCGACGGGATCACCGCCAAACGGCCGCTGGCCGGCCCGGTTTTCGGGCCCGGGATGCCGCTGGGTTCGGGCGAAGGCCCGCGGGGCACGGGCGGGGCCGCCGGGTCCGAGGACGCGCTGCAGCCGTGAGCTGCATTCCCGGGCCGGCGGCACCCGCGCAGGCTGCCGCGCGTTAAGCTGGAAGATCACCTTCTGAGAGGCCCGGTACCGTGAGTATTTTCTTCTGGATCATCATCCTGTCCCTGCTGATTCCGGCCGCGATGCGCTACTACCGCCGGTCGGTCCAGAACAAGAACCCGAACCAGGATCCCTATCAAGGCACGCCCGGCGGCTTCCCGGGGAACTTCCCCGGCGGCTTCTCCGGCCGCGGGCCCGGTCAGCAGAGCAACCAGCCGCGGGACGGCTTCACCCAACGGGACTACTACGGCGGCTTCGGCCAGCTCGGCGCACCCCAGCCGCCGGCGAACGGACCTCACCCGAACGCCCAGTACCCCGGCCAGCCCCCGGTTCCCTATGAGGACAGCGAGCAGTACCGGAACAATCCGCCCCAGGCCGCCCCGCAGGCTCCCGGCGTGCCGGAGAACCTGGCACCGCCGGCACCGCCGTCGTCCGGACCGCAGGGCTACCGCGCCCGCAAGCTCGCCGAGCTGGACCAGAAGTACAGCAACGGCGAGCTTGCGATGGAGGACTACATGGCCCAGCGCGAGGAGATCATGAAGGGCTAAGCCGCCTCCTA
>DASSXE010000057.1:0-5036 GCA_035704125.1 Arthrobacter sp. | reverse complement strand
GCGATCGACGAGAAGGGCGTGCGGTCCCAGCGCTTCGCAGAGCCGACGCCGGCCGGTTGCGTTTTCGAGTACGTCTACCTCGCGCGTCCCGACGCCGCGATCGCCGGCCGCTCCGTGTACGAATCCCGGGTGGAAATGGGCCGCCAGCTGGCCCGCGAAAACACCCAGGAAGCGGACATCGTCATCCCGGTGCCCGAGTCCGGCACCCCTGCCGCCGTCGGCTACGCCGAGGAATCCGGCATCCCCTTCGCTCACGGCTTCGTCAAGAACGCCTACGTGGGCCGCACCTTCATCCAGCCCTCCCAGACCCTGCGCCAGCTTGGCATCCGGCTCAAGCTCAACGCGCTGGACTCCGTGATTCGCGGCAAGCGCGTGGTGGTGGTGGACGACTCGATCGTCCGCGGCAACACCCAGCGCGCCATCGTGCGGATGCTCCGGGAAGCCGGCGCCGCCTCAGTGCACGTCAAGATCTCCTCCCCGCCGGTGAAGTGGCCCTGCTTCTACGGCATCGACTTCGCCTCTCGCGCGGAACTCATCGCCAACGGCGCCACCATCGAGGAAATCTCGCAGGCCATCGGCGCGGACTCGCTGGCGTACATCTCCGAGGACGGCATGATTGGCGCCACCCGCCAGCCGCGCGAACGCCTCTGCACCGCATGCTTCACCGGGCAGTACCCGATCGAGCTGCCCAGCGCTGACAAGCTCGGCAAGAACCTGCTGGAACGCACCGACCTTGGTGGCCTGCCCGGCGGACTCCCCGCCATGGCCGCGACGCCAGGCACTCCGGGCGCCACCTCCGGTGCCACGGCCGACGGCCGGGACGCTGAGGTCCCCGCCGACGTCGATCCCGCGGAGAAGGCCGGCGCCACCGGCTGCGATCCGGGGCCTGACGCCGAATTCGAAGAACTGCTCACCGACGCCGACCGCGTGCCCGCCGACAAGCTTGATGCCGACAAGAAAGAGCCAGTATGACTTCCGCCTCCCCGGCCGCTGACACCAACGACGCCGGAGCCACCGGCATCACCTACGCCTCCGCCGGCGTCGACGTCGAAGCGGGAGACCGCGCCGTCGAACTCATGAAGGACGCCGTCAAGGCCACGCACAACTCCTCCGTGATCGGCGGGGTTGGCGGCTTCGCCGGCCTCTATGACGTCTCGAAGCTGCTGACCTACAAGCGGCCGCTGCTGGCCACTTCCACGGACGGCGTCGGCACCAAGGTCGCCATCGCCCAGGCCATGGACATCCACGACACCATCGGCTTCGACCTGGTCGGCATGGTGGTGGACGACATCGTCGTCGTGGGCGCCGAGCCGCTCTACATGACGGACTACATCGCCTGCGGCAAGGTTGTCCCGGAGCGCATCGCCGACATCGTCCGCGGCATCGCCGCGGCCTGCTCCGTTGCCGGAACCGCCCTGGTGGGCGGCGAAACCGCGGAGCACCCGGGTCTGCTGGGTGAGCACGAGTACGACGTCGCCGGCGCCGCTACCGGCGTGGTCGAGGCGGAGTCCCTGCTGGGCCCGGACCGCGTCCGCTCCGGCGACGTGGTGATCGGCATGGCCTCCTCCGGCCTGCACTCCAACGGCTACTCCCTGGTCCGCCGCGTCATCAACCACGCCGGCTGGGCCCTGGACCGTGAGGTCTCCGAGTTCGAGCGCACCCTGGGCGAAGAGCTCCTGGAACCCACCCGCGTGTACGCCGCCGACTGCCTGGACCTGGCCCGCACCTTCCCGGTCAACGGCTCCAAGGGCGTCCACGGCTTCAGCCATGTGACCGGCGGCGGCCTGGCCGCCAACCTGGCCCGTGTCCTGCCGCAGGGCCTGCTGGCCACCGTGGACCGCGCCACCTGGGAGCTGCCGGCCATCTTCAAGCTGGTCTCCGAGCTCGGAAACGTCCCGCTGGCCGACCTTGAGCGCACCCTGAACGTGGGCGTAGGCATGGTGGCCATCGTCTCCGCCGAGGCTGGCGACGCCGCGGTGAACCACCTGAACGCGCGCGGCCTGCCTTCCTGGATCATGGGCACCGTCGGGGAGAACTCCGACTCGATCGACAAGACCGGCACGGACTACGTCCAGGGCGCCAAGGGCGTCGACGGCGGCGCCGTCCGGATGGTCAACGCCTACGCCTGAGCGGTCCCGGCGCTTCCTTCGGGTGCTTCCCACTGTGGTGGGGAGCACCCGCTCCGGTTAAACCTCCAGCAGGCTGATGACGCCGCCCTGGGGATCCCGGATGGTGGCAATGGCGCCCGCTTCCTCCGCGTCGCCGGGTTCCACCAGGACCACGGCACCCGCTGCCCGGGCCGCCGCCACCGCGTCACGGACACTGGCGACGCCGAAGTAGACCTGCCAGCCGGACTCCAGGTCCTGTTCGGCCGCCGGGACCGTCGCGATCCCGGCCACCTCGGTGCCGGCGACCATCAGCGTCGTGTACGTGCCGCCGTCGTCCTGCGGGTACTCCGTGACGTCCTGGCCGAAGAGGGTTTGGAAGCAGCCGACGGCGGCCTGTGGGTCGGGGGTGAGCAGCTCAACCCAGGCCAGCGCGCCGGCCTCCTCGGTGCGGGCCGATCCGACGTGGCTGCCGGCCTGCCAGGCTCCCGTTTCCCCTCCGCCCGGCGGCGCGAAGAAAACCATCGTTCCGGTGTCCCCCACCGCCTCCGGACCGAAGTCCAGCGTGCCGCCGGCATGGGTCACGTCCGCTGCCAGCCCGGCGGCGTCGTCCACGGCGAAGTAAACATTCCACCGGGCAGGGGTGCCAGCCTGTCCCTGCTGCGGGTTCTGCGGAGCGATGACCGCTACCAGGTCATCGCCCAGGAACGCCTTCGCGTAGCTGCGGCCGTCCGGCGCGGGCAGGTCCTCGAACCGCCAGCCGAAGAGGGGACCGTAGAACGCTTTGGCGGCCGCCACATCCGGAGTTTGGAGGTCCGTCCAGCAGACCTCGCCTTCGGCATACCCAGAACGAATCGGCACGGTGGTTCCTTCCAAGAGTTTGTGGCTGACGCAGAAAACCCGCCGGGCGCGCTCGGGGAGAGCGCGGCCGGCGGGCCTGAAAATCATGTCCGGTTCTCCCAAAGGGAGCGCCGGAGGAAACGACTATCCGATGCGACGAGTGTCTACTTCGTCGTCGTCTTCTTCCACATCGTCCGCGTACTTATCCACATAGGCAGAGTAATCCGGCTCCACCGGGTCATCTGCGAAGTGGCTCGTGGCACGACTTCCCGGGCCCGTGAGCTCGCGCTGCAGGGCGGAATAGTCAGTGTTCGGGGAGTAGTACTTGATATCCCGAGCCTGCTTTGTAGCTTTTGCCTTTTGACGGCCGCGCCCCATGGCGTGACCCCCTTTTGTACTTGGACCGGAGGTGGTCACCTTGGCTATCGGTGAGGCCCCGGAATGATTGGTCAATTTGTCGTACACCTAGATTACATGCTTTCGGCGGGTACTGCTTGCCGCGCGGACCTCCGCGGACGCAGACGGGAGGCCCTGCCGGGCCGGCCCGGGCCCGGCCGGCAAATGTGGCCCGGCTGGCTTGTTCGATAGAGTCTCATGGTGGGCGACCGGAAACGGGGGGCCGCGCCGGACCGCCAGGCCGGCCAAAAGCAGTGAAAAGGTGGATTCCGAGTGAGCGAAAAGCCGGACAACGGCGCCAGCGCAGGACGCGGCGACGCCCGAATACCGGGCGTTTCTCCCGTGAACAACGCCGGCGGGCCGGTTTCGCCGTCGCCCCGCATTCCCTCCGCGGCGAACATCCCGCCGCGACCTTCCGCGCCGCCGACGTCGGCGATTCCCACCACTCCCACAGCATCGCCCGGCCCGGCACCGGCCCCGCAGGGCACCGAGGGTCCGTTCCAGGCCCCCGCCTCAACGCCCCAATCACCCGGATCACCCGCCGAACCCGGCAGGACGCGGCGGAAGTCCGGCGGCGCCGGCCAGGTGGGAAAGCTCCTCTCGGCCCGGGCGGCGCAGCTGCGCTCCTCCGGTGCCGGCGTCCGCGCCCGCGAACTTGGCGCCACGGCAGTCTCAACCCTCCGGCGGTCGAACCGGGCGAAGCTCATCGCGGCCCTCGCCGCCGTCGTCGTCCTGGCGTTGCTGATCTGGTGGATCACGGCCCTGGGAACGGCCAAGCAGGAGGCCGGCGCGCCGACCCCCGCGGCCGGGACCTCGTCCTCGGCCGCCAGCCGCGGCCCGCTGCCACTCGAGGGGGTGAGCCCGCTGGATTACCGCCTGGGCGACTGCTTCAAGGACTTCGACGCCAACGCCGCGAAGTCCACCGTGGTGGCCTGCAACACCGGCCACTCCGCGCAGCTGGTAGCGGTTCAGTCCTACGCGGCATCGGACGCCTACCCGGGCCGCGACCCGCTGAAACAGAAGGCTCTCGACGCTTGCAAGGCCGCCGTGTTGACCGACAAGTCCAGCGACTACGCCTTCAGCTACAAGCTCGCCTACCCGAGCTCCTCCAGTTGGGGCACCGGTGACCGGCGGGTGGACTGCTACTTCGTTGCGGACGCCGGCAACGTCATCATGGAGTCGCTGCTCCCCTGATCTTCCCGGTTACACGCCGCAGCGACGCGCTTAGTCCTTGCGGCGGACCGAGAGCCCGTTGCCGGTGGAGGCTCGGCCGTCGGGCCGCGCCGACACGTCCGGGCCGCCCATGGTGAGCTCCATCAGGTCCGGCGCGGTGTCCACCAGCACCGTGTCGCCGTCGGTAATCTCTCCGGCCAGGATGGACTTCGCCAGCCGGTCCCCGATCTCACGCTGGACCAGTCGGCGCAACGGCCGGGCACCGTAGGCCGGGTCGTACCCGGTGACCGCCAGCCAGGCGCGGGCACCCTCGGTGACCTCCAGGGTGAGCCGGCGGCCCTTGAGCCGTTCGCCGAGTTCCTTGACCTGCAGCTCGACGATGTGGGCCAGTTCTTCCACACTCAGCGGATCGAACAGCACCACCTCGTCCAGCCGGTTGAGGAACTCCGGTTTGAAGGAGGCGTGCACGGTGGCCATGACCGCGTCCCGCTTGGCGGCGGCGTCGAGGGTGGGGTCCACCAG
>DASSXE010000010.1:0-7040 GCA_035704125.1 Arthrobacter sp. | reverse complement strand
CCTCAGCGCCGCGGTGGCCCTGGTGGCGCTGCTGGTGATCGGGTACCGATTGTTCGAATACGTCCTCGCCGAGGTGACCGGCGGCAGCCTGGTGGACCGGATCCGCGCCCCGCTGGGCCTGCTGGTGGCCGCCGGACTGGCCGCCGGGTACCACTTCGCGGTGTGGCGGCAGGACCGGGCACGGCAGACGGCCGCCGGAGCCGGCCGCCCGCGGACCATCGGGCACATCATCCTGGTGACGGCCTCGGACCCGGACCCGCTGCGCCGGACGCTGGAGGAATTGACCGGGGCGGGCGTCACCGTCTGGCGCCGCGCCGGCGTCGTCCTCCCCGCGGCCACCCCCGGAGCAAGCCCGGGCCTGGCCGAGGCGCTCGCCGGCATCCGCGCCAGGCGGGTACTGGTCGTTGACGGGGGAGCGGGCGCCGCGGAAGTGATAGCCCTCCGGGATTAGGGACCGGCGGGCGGGGCGGCAAAGGCCCCGGCGGCACGCGACCCGGCCGCGGCACTCGCAGCGATCGTGACCAGGGCACCCAGCAGCAGGGCGGCGTCCTCGCCGGGAAGCAGCACGTGCAGCTGGGTGCCGATGCTCGCCGCCGCCACCGGAATCCCCAGCTGGGCCGCGGAGAGGACGCCCAGCGGCAGCGGCAGCCCCACGGACCGCAGCCCGGAATGAAGCAACACCGTTCCCAGCCCCAGCGCCAGGCCCAGGGCAACCATCTCCGGGCGGCCGGCAAGGTCACGCAGATTAAGTGAGGCGCCCAGCCAGACGAAGAACACCGGCCCCAGGAAGCCGTCGCTGACGGCGAAGAGCTGCCGGGCCAGCCGCCGGGGTTCCCCGACGGCGGCCACCACCAGGCCGAACGAGAAACCGGCGAGCATCACCGAGACGTGGCCCAGGTTAGCGACCCCGGCCAGGGCGAAAAGCAGCGCCAGCTGGATGCGCAGCTCCAGGGCGAACTTGCGCTCCTCGGAGAGCCGGTGCATCCGCTGCCGGGTGCCCCGGCGTTCCAGCGCCCGCAGGATGAAGAACAGGACGACGGCGGCGGCCCCCACGGCCAGCGCCCCCAGCGCACCGCGGCCGGCGTTGGGCGGATCGACCGCCAGCGGCAGCGCGACGATGCAGGAGATGTCCGCGATCGCCACCTGGGCGGTCATCGCCACCACCTGCGGTCCGCCGAGGCGCAGCGAGTCCACGATCGGAAGGACCAGCGCCGCGGAGGAGGACGCCAGCAGCACGACATACAGCGGCGCGTGCCCGGTGCCGAAGGCCAACCCCAGGCCGGTTCCCAGCACCGCGGCGGCCAGCGCCGCCAGCAGGGCCCGGGCCGCGCCCTTGCCCAGCGCCGAGCGGATGACCGGATCCCGCACCGGCACATGCGTTCCGGCCACGAACATCATCAGCGCGAAACCGATGTTGGCCAGCAGGCTGAAGGTCGCGTCGCCGGGATCGACCAGGGCGAGGCCGGTCCGGCCGATAAGCACGCCGGCCAGCAGTTCGCCCAGGACCACCGGCAGGCGCCAGCGCTCCGGCAGGGCCAGCAACGGTCCGGCCAGGGCGACGACGGCGATCAGCGCCAGCGACAGGAAGGTCACGTCGCGCGGAATCCGGCGGGCGCCGTCGTGTCCAAAAACCTCAGCATGGAATGAGACTAGTACCGCCGGCGCTCCCCGGTCCCGCATTCGGGCTGACCGGAATTCCCCAGCGTCCTCCCAGACTTCGTGGATAAAGTCCCGGAGGCGGTCCGCTCCGCCGCCAACCGAACAAGGAGGATGCGTGGGCCCGATCAAGAGTCTCTGGGCAATGGTCCAGGGAGACCCCGTCTTCATGCGCCGCGTCAACGGCTGGCTGGCCATCGTCTGGATCCTGATGATCCCGATCTCGCTGATGATGGGGTGGCTGGATTCGGTCGTCTACGTCTCGGCGCTCTCGCTCTGGGCCCTCGTCTCCGGACACTGGTCCGCCTGGCAGGCCGCACGCGTTGAGGTCGCCCAGATGGAGGATGCCAGGCGGCGTGACAAGGAAGACCTGGTGGCGGAGGTGGTGGCCGCGCTGCTGGCCCGGACCAACGTGGAACCGGCCGGGACACCGGTCACGGAACAGGCGGATAGCCCGGCCGCTCTCTGACGCCGGCGCCCGGCAGGACGATCCGCAGCACCGTGCCGTCCGCACCGGTCCTGGCGACGTCCACCGTGCCGCCTGCCGCCATGGCGATTTCGCGGACCAGCGACAGGCCGATGCCGAAGCCCCGCTGGCCCGCGGACCCGCCGGGCCTGGCGGTGCGGACAAACCGGTCAAAGATCCGGTCCTGGTCGACGCCGGTGATCCCGGCTCCGGTGTCGGAGACGGTGATGACGGCGGCGCCCTTGTCGGCCGTGGTTGAAATGGTGACCCGGCCGCCGGCCGGGGTGTGGGCCAGCGCGTTGTCCGCCAGCGCCAACACCGCGCGCCGCAGCGCGTTCGGTTCGATCCGGGCCAGGGGATGGCCCTGGGCCTGGAAGTCCAGCCGGATATCTTTCCCGGCGGCCAGTTGCTGCAGGCTCTCGGCGACTGACGCGGCGACGTCCGCCAAGTCAACGGGGGCGGCCGCCGGATCCGGGGCCGTCGCCGTCGCGGCCAGCAGGAGTTCATTCACGATGCCGGTCAGGGTCGCCGTGTCGGCACGGATCCTGGCCAGGTTGCGCTCGGCCGCCGGATCCCCGGCGGCGTCCCGCTGGGCCAGCTGGATCCTGGTGTCGAGGATGGCCAGCGGGGTGCGAAGCTCGTGGCTGGCGTCCTGGACGAAGCGCCGCTGCAGGGACAGGGCCTCACCGAGGGGCCGGATGGCGCTCCGGGCGCTGAGCCACCCGACGAGTCCGGCCAGGGCGATGCCAGCCACCCCGGCGATGATCATGGCCTCGAGCAGGTCCCTCGAGTCGAGGTAGGCATAGGTGGTTCCCGGTCCGGTGGCAGGCGGCTGGTCCGGGTGGGCCAGCTTGTTCATCAGGTAGACGGCTGCCACGGCGAGCAGGGCGAGCACCAGCACCGCGCAGGCCGCGCTGATCCGCACCGCCACCTTTAGTGACGCGCTTCGCAGGGTCCTCTCATCCGGGGTGCCCCCGGACGCCGCGTCCCGGGTCATTCAGCGTCGCCGATCTGGTAACCGAGCCCGTGCACCGTGCGGATCACGGACTTGGCGATTTTCCGGCGGAGATGGTGGACGTAGGTGTCGATCACTCCGGGCTGGTCCGTGGCGGAGAAGTAGCGGGCCAGCAGTTCGTCCCGGGTGAAGACCCGCCCGGGTTCCAGGGCCAGCGCCGTGAGCAGCTCGGCCTCCTTGGCGGTGAGGGTGACCAGCTCGCCGTAGAGCGAGCGGACCGAACGGGCACCGGGGTCCAGGTCCCAGCCGCCGATGCTGACGGTGCCGCCCGGCGGCGTGAACGTCCGGGTCAGGGCCCGGAGCCGGGCGGCCAGCTCGCGGGCGTCGAAGGGTTTGGTGACGTAGTCGTTGGCGCCGGCATCCAGGCCCCGGACCTTTTCGTCCGGGTCGCCGAGGGCGGTCAGGATCAGGATCGGTGTGGCGATGCCCTTGGCGCGCAGGGCGGCGATGACGGCGATGCCGTCCATGCCGGGCAGCCCCCGGTCCACGACCATGACATCCCAGGGCTCGGTCAGCCCCCGGTGCAGCCCGTCCCGGCCGTCGGCGGCCAGCGTGACCCGGTAGTCCGGCTCCAGCAGCTCGGCAATGAGCGGGCCCAGCACGGGGTCATCTTCGACAAGCAGCAGGGCAGGCATCGGCATGCTGCCTATTCTTCCGCTGCCGCGTTCCGGGCCAGCACGGCACGGCCCGTGTCGTTTCCGGTTTCGCCGCCGGTTTCGCTTCCAGTTTCGTCTTCGGAATTGTCGTCGTCGTTGGCGTCAGCCGGGGCGCCGGAAGCGTCCTGGCTGTGGCGGCCGCCGCGGCGGCGCTTGAGGAACTGCACCACCCAGGGGACCACCGAGATGAGGACCATGGCCACGGCGATGATGTCGATGTTCTTGGCGATGATCTCGTAGTGGCCTAGCCAGGTGCCCAGAAGGGTTACCGACGTCGCCCAGGCCAGCGCGCCCACGATGTTCCACAGGGTGAAGGAGCGGTAGCCGTAGCGGCCGATGCCGGCCGTCAGGGGCGCGAACGTCCGGACCATGGGGACGAAGCGGGCCAGGACGACGGCGGCGCCCCCGTGGCGGCGGAAGAAGTCTTCGGTGGTGGCCAGGTGCGCCGTCTTGAGGATCCTGGCGTCGTCCTTGAACCAGCGGCGGCCGAAGGTCCGGCCCAGGAAGTAGCCCACCTGGTCTCCCGCGATGGCGGCCGCGGTGACCACGCCGATCAGCACCGGCAGGGTCAGCTGCAGCTCGCTGTGCAGGAGCCCGGCCGTGAACAACAGCGAGTCGCCGGGCAGGAAGGGGAACAGCACACCGGATTCGATGAACACCATGGCGGCGATGACGCCCAGCGCGGCCGGGCCCAGCCCGGCGAGCAGGCTGGCGGGGTCCAGCAGGGACGGGGCGCCGGGGACGGCCCCCAGGACCGGCCCCAGATGGGCCAGGGCGAAGCTGTGCACGGGGGCTCCTTAGCGTCGGGGGGAGCGGAGGACGGCGGCCGGCAGCCGGTCTGCCAGGGCGGGGCCGAAGCGGTTCCAGAGGCCCGAGACCAGGACCACCGCTGCGCCGGCGGCCAGGAAGGAGGCGGTCACGTCGGTGGGGTAGTGGACTCCGACATAGAGCCGGGACCATGCCACGATGAGCGCCATGGCGGCCCCCGCGACGGCAACGGGGCGGGACCAGCGGGTACCGCGGGCCAGGAAGTACAGGGCGAAAGCCAGCGCAACCGCGAAGGACACGTGGCCGCTGGGAAAGCTGTTGGACCCGGTTTCCGGGGACAGCGGATCGACCAGCAGCGCCGGGTTGGGCCGCTGGCGGGCGATCAGCAGTTTGAAGGCTTCGCTGGCCACCCAGCCCGAGCAGGCAACCAGGCCGAATCCCACGGCCTTGACCAGGTCACGGCGGACCAGCCAGAGGTAGAGGGCGATGACGCCGACGACGGCGAGGCCGAAGACCGGGCCGAAGACCAGGTTGATGACCATCGCGACCGCGCTCAGCACGGCAACGTGGTGCTGGCTCAGGTCCTGGTCCACGCCGAGTTCGGCGGCCGTGTCACCGGGAAGCAGCTTCACCGTGACTCCGAGGGCGATCACGGCCGCGGACAGCAGGATGCCCAGCAGCAGCCAGTGACGGGCCTGGGGGAGGAACCAGAACCGCGGGCCGGTGGAAGAGCGCACGCCCCGGACGGGGTGGGACGCAGATCGATCGACAGGGGTGGGTCCAGTCATGGAATCCTCCGGTTCGGGGGCGGCGGCGCGCGGTCGCGCACCGTTTCCAGTGTGCCCGGTGCTGATTAAGAATCACTTAAGAATTGTGCGGACCCGTTCCCGCCGGGCGGGCGCCCGGCGGGACTCCCGTCAGTGGTGGAAGGCCGGGCTCTGCCCCTGGGACGGCATCGGGGCATCCAGGCTGTCCAGGTAGCCGACCTCTTTTTGCAGGTCGGTGAGGAAGCTGGCTGCGAGATCCTTGGTGAATCCGTTCCGCACCACCACGCGCTGCACCGTGATCTCACCGAGGCCGTCCGGCAACGGGTAGGCGGGAACGATCCAGCCGCTCATCCGCAGCCGCTCCGAGAGGTGGTGGAGGTTCCAGTTCCGGGTGTGGCCGTCCGCGAGCTGCCAGGCGAACACCGGAATGTCCGATCCGTCGCTCCACAGGGTGAACGCGTCCATTTCGCCGATCTTGCCGGAGAGGTAGGTGGCCACGTCCCGGCAGGCCGCCTGGACCGACGAGTATCCCTGGAAGCCGAGCCGCAGGAACAGGTAGTACTGCAGCAGCACCTGGGCTCCGGGACGCGAGAAGTTCAAGGCGAACGTGGGCATATCGCCGCCCAGGTAGCTGACGTGGAAGATCAGGTCCTCGGGCAGGGCCTCCTTGTCCCGCCAGATGACCCAGCCGAGGCCGGGGTAAACCAGGCCGTACTTGTGGCCGGAGGTGTTGATCGAGGCGACCCGGGGGAGCCGGAAATCCCAGACGGTGTCCGGCTGCAGGAAGGGGGCGATCATGGCCCCGGAGGCGCCGTCGACGTGGATCGGAACATCGTGGCCCGTCCGGTCCTGGATCTCGTCCAGGGCCGCGGATATTCCGGCGATGTCTTCGTAGCGCCCGGTGTAGGTGACACCCATGATGGCGACGACGCCGATCGTGTTCTCGTCCACGTAGCGGGCCAGGTCGTGGCCGTCCAGGACCGGGTGCTCGGCGGAGACCGGGACGTAGCGCGCCTCGACCTCCCAGTAGTTGCAGAACTTCTCCCAGCAGACCTGGACGGCCGAGCTGAGCACCAGGTTGGGTTTGTCGGTTGGCTTGCCGGCGGCCTTCCGCGCATTCTGCCATCGGCGCTTCAACGCCAGGCCGCCCAGCATGCAGGCCTCGGAGGAGCCGATGGTGGAGGTTCCCACGGCGCCGGCCGGATCCGGGGCGTTCCACAGGTCCGCGAGCATGCGCCAGCAGCGGGTCTCGATCAGGGCCGTCTGCGGGTATTCGTCCTTGTCGATCATGTTCTTGTCGAACGTCTCGGCGTAGAGTTTCGCGGCTTCCGGCTCCATCCAGGTGCCCACGAAGGTGGCCAGGTTCAGGCGCGCGTTGCCGTCCAGCATGGCTTCGTCGTGGACCACCTGGTAGGCGGTCGCGGGCAGGGATTCCCCGTCAGGGAGCCGGAACTTGGGGAAAGTGGTCGCTTCGCCCGGGCGGCTGAACAGCGGATTCAGCTCCACGTCCGTGTCCTGCTCGCTTTTCGGGGATCGGTGGGACTTGGGCATGAAAGGCTCCTTTGGCAGCAGGGGAGCCGCGGCTGGGCCACGGTCTGCGCCGCCAACGCTACCCGCCGCCGGGCCGGCTGCGAAAGGACAGGCCATCAAAGGACAGGCCGCGAAAGGACTGGCGGCGACACGCCCGGCGGCCCGGACCGCCGTCGTAACCC
>DASSXE010000145.1:0-3351 GCA_035704125.1 Arthrobacter sp. | reverse complement strand
GGAAACCGGCAACGAAGAAGCAACCGTTTCCGAGAACCTTGAAACTTCCGCGGCTGAAAATGCCGCCCCGGAGAAGCCCAAGCGGGCTCCCCGGACGCGCCGCAAGGCTGCCCCCAAAGCCGACGCTGACGCGGCTGCCGCGCCCGAAGCCGGAGCCGACGCCGCACCCGCCGGCACAGACGCCGAGGTCACCGCTGCAGAGACGGCTGTGGATGACGTGACGGAAAAGGCCCCCGCCCGCCGGACCCGCACCCGCCGCCAGGCGGCCCCCAAGGCCGGTGCCGAGCCGGCCGCCGGCGACGTGGCCGCCGAGGTCCCGGGCGGAACCGCGGATACCGCCGGTGAAACGCCGGCTGACGTGCCCGCCGCCGAGGAGGCGCCGCAGAAGCCGGTCCGCCGGCGCGCGTCCCGCGCCAAGGCTGCCGCGGAGGCAGCGGACACCCCAGAAGAGGACACCGAAGCCGTTCCCGCGGAATCGGCACCGGCCATCGCCGCTACCGAACCCGCAACGGCGGAAGCACCCACCGCGAACGCGCCGCAGGCTACCGGGGCCCCCGCCGCCGAAGCGCCGTCGCTGTTCCTGGCACCGGGCGCCGTCACCTCGATGATCTTCCAGGCCCCGGACCTCACCACCGTCGTCCGGCCGGTGCCGGCAGCGGCTCCGGCCGCCGCTGAAGACACCGACGAGGCCGAGGACGAGGATGACGACGACGCGGGCAACCGCCGTCGCCGGCGCAGCCGCGGCCGCCGGGGCCGCAGCCGGACCAACGACGCTGACAACGACGCCGAAGGCGCTGAGGGCACCGACGGCTCCGATGACGAGGCTGAGGAAAGCCGGGAAGGCGCGCTCGAAGACGGCGTGACCTCCCGCCGCCGCCGCCGCCGCCGCCGGGGCGACCAGGACCTGGAACTGACCGGCGGCGGAGACGACGACCCGCCCAACACGGTGACCCGCGTCCGCGCGCCCCGGACCGTGAGCGAGGCTCCGGTCAACAACCGCGTCACCTCGGTCAAGGGCTCCACCCGCCTGGAGGCCAAGAAGCAGCGCCGCCGCGAGTCCCGCGATACCGGCCGCCGCCGCACGGTCATCACCGAGGCCGAGTTCCTGGCCCGCCGCGAATCCGTTGACCGTCAGATGATCGTCCGCCAGCGCGACGACAGAATCCAGATCGGCGTTCTCGAAGACGGCGTCCTGGCCGAGCACTTCGTCTCCAAGACCCAGCAGGACTCGCTGATTGGCAACGTCTACCTGGGCAAAGTCCAGAACGTGCTGCCGTCAATGGAAGCCGCCTTCGTCGACATCGGACGCGGCCGCAATGCCGTACTGTACGCCGGCGAGGTCAACTGGGACGCCGTCAACCTCGAAGGCAAGCAGCGCCGGATCGAGAACGCGCTCAAGTCCGGCGACTCCGTGCTGGTGCAGGTCACCAAGGACCCGGTCGGCCACAAGGGTGCCCGGCTGACCAGCCAGATCTCGCTGCCCGGCCGCTACCTGGTCTACGTGCCCGGCGGCTCGATGACCGGCATCTCGCGCAAGCTGCCCGACGTCGAACGCAACCGGCTCAAGCGGATCCTCAAGGACCGCCTGCCGGAGGACGCCGGCGTCATTGTCCGCACCGCGGCGGAGGGCGCGTCCGAGGAGGAGCTGACGCACGACATCAACCGTCTGCGTGCGCAGTGGGAAGGCATCGAAAGCCAGTCCACGTCCACCAAGATCCTTTCCCCCGAACTGCTGTACGGCGAACCGGACCTGACCATCAAGGTGGTCCGTGACGTGTTCAACGAGGACTTCTCCAAGCTGATCGTTTCCGGCGAGGAGGCCTGGGACACCATCGAGGCTTACGTGACCTACGTGGCTCCGGACCTGGTGGGCCGGCTCGAAAAGTGGACCAAGGACACCGACATCTTCGCGGCGTGGCGCATCGACGAGCAGATCCACAAGGCGCTGGACCGCAAGGTCTTCCTGCCCTCCGGTGGTTCCCTGGTCATCGACCGCACCGAAGCCATGACCGTCGTCGACGTCAACACCGGCAAGTTCACCGGCAGCGGCGGCAACCTCGAAGAGACCGTCACCAAGAACAACCTGGAAGCGGCCGAGGAGGTCGTCCGGCAGCTCCGGCTCCGCGACATCGGCGGCATCATCGTGATCGACTTCATCGACATGGTGCTCGAATCCAACCGCGACCTGGTGCTCCGCCGCATGGTGGAGTGCCTGGGCCGGGACCGGACCAAGCACCAGGTGGCCGAGGTGACCTCGCTGGGCCTGGTCCAGATGACGCGCAAGCGGATGGGCACCGGCCTGCTGGAAGTTTTTGGCGAGCAGTGCGAGGCCTGTGCCGGCCGCGGCGTGGTCACCCACGACGAACCGGTGGAGCACCGCCGGGCCAACGTCGTCGCGGCCGAGCACCACGTGCCGCGCACCGAGCAGCAGCCCGCCGTCCGCAACGAACGCAAGCGCCGCCGCGGCAAGGGCGGCCAGGGCACCGAGGGCATCCAGTCCGCTCCCGCCGTCGTGCACGCTGAGCCCACCGAGGCCGAGCGCCACGCGAAGGCGGAAGCTACCCGCGCCGCCCTGGCCAACATCGCCGCCGCGGCGCACGCCGCGCACCTGCACGACGGCGAGGCGACCGCCTCGCCCGACGCCGAGACGCGGCAGGCTGCGCTCGAGGCGGCCGTTGAACTGGCGTCCACCGAGGAAGCTGCCGGCCGTCCGGCCGCCGTGCTGACCTTCGGCGGGGAGCAGGTTGCCCTGCCGTTCGTCGAGCACGCCGAGCAGACCCCGCAGCCGGCGCTGACCCTGGACCTGCTGACCGAGGCGTTCGCCAACCTGGGCGATGCCGAGGTCGCAGCCAAGTCCGCTGCCGCTGCGGAGTCCCGGCAGGCTGCCGAGGCAGTGCCCGCCGCCGCGGAACCGGCGGTAGCGGCACAGCCGACGGCCACGCAGCCGCCCGCGGACCAGCCGCGCGCCACCCGTGGCCGTGGCCGGGCCCGCACGGCCCGGATCCAGCCGCCGAACGCCCGCGCCCAGGCCGCAGAACCGGCGCCAGCGCAGGCACCTGCAGCGGTTTCCCGTCCGGCCCGTGGCCAGGGAGCCAACGCCCCGGTACAGGCCCCGGCCGAGGCTCCGGCAGCGACGGCTCCCGTTCAGGCTCCGGCAGCAAAGGCGCCGTTCCAGGCAGAGCCGGCCCCGGCCCAGCGCAGGGTGCGCCGTCACCGTAGCGCCAGCCGGGCCCAGGGCGCCGCCAACGAGACCACCGTTGAGCAGCATGAGCAGCGCGCTGCCGCGCCGGCGTCCGCCGCCGGCGCGGTCCACGAGGCGAAGGCCCCGGAACCGGCCAAGGCAGCCGTCAA
>DASSXE010000522.1:0-3066 GCA_035704125.1 Arthrobacter sp. | reverse complement strand
CTGCTTGCCGTCCTGCACCGCCTTGAACGCCGCCCGCACCGCGATCTCGGTCTTGCCGTAGCCGACGTCGCCGGAGACCAGGCGGTCCATCGGGATCTCCCGTTCCATGTCCGCCTTGACCTCGTTGATGGTGGTCAGCTGGTCCGGGGTCTCCACGTACGGGAAGGCCTCCTCCAGCTCCCGCTGCCAGGGGGTGTCCGGGCCGAAGGCGTGGCCGCGGGAGGCCATCCGGGCCGAGTAGAGCCGGATCAGCTCACCGGCGATCTCCTTGACGGCCTTGCGGGCCTTGGACTTGGTGCTGGCCCAGTCGGAGCCGCCCATCTTGCTCAGCACCGGAGTGTCGCCGCCGACGTAGCGGGTGACCTGGTCCAGCTGGTCGGTAGGGACGAAGAGCCGGTCGCCCGGGGCGCCGCGCTTGGAGGGGGCATATTCGAGCACCAGGTATTCGCGGACGCCGTCGCCTCCCCCGGCCACCTTGCGCTGGATCAGCTCCACGAACCGGCCGATGCCGTGCTGTTCGTGCACCACAAAGTCGCCGGCCAGCAGCTGCAGGGGGTCCACGGCGTTGCGCCGCTTGGACGGCATCCTCCGCATGTCCTTGGTGGAGCCGGCGGAGGTGCGGCCCAGCAGGTCCGCCTCGGTCAGCAGGGCAACCTTCAGCCCGTCCAGGACGAAGCCGCGGCCGACGGCGGCGGTGGTCACCTCGATCAGGCCGGGCTGCGGCTCCGCCTCGAGGGTCTCGACCCGGGCGCAGGGGATGTCGTTGTCGTGGAAGAGTTCGGCGAGGCGCTGCGCCGGCCCGGGGCCCTCGGTGGCGACGACGATCCGCCACTGGTCGCGGACGTGCGAGCCGATGAAGTCCATCATCTCGGCCACGTCGCCCTGGTAGCCGCGGGGTTCCCGGGCGTGCAGGTTCAGCACGTCGATGTCCGGCAGCAGCTCCTCGTCGCTGGCGAGGGAGCTGATGGACCACCAGGACACCCCGTGCGCCAGCGCCGTGGAGCGGGTCTCGCCGAGGGACCGGAAACTGGCCGAGTGCAGCGCCTCGGAGGCCGCGGCGCTCAGATCCAGCGGGGCGGAGCCGCCGTCGGAGGCCGTGGACCAGGCCGCCTCGAGGAATTCCTCATTGGTCGCGGCGAGGTCGTGGGCGCGGGTGCGGACCTTCTCGGGCTCGATCACCACGGCGATGGAGCCGGCCGGGAACTGGTCCAGGAACGGGACCATGGAATCCACCAGCACCGGGGCCAGGGACTCCATGCCCTCGACCGTGATGCCGCCGGCGATTTTTTCCAGCATGTCAGCCGCGGCCGGCAGCTGCGACTTCAGCGTCGCCGCCCGGGACATCACGGAGGGGGTGATCAGGATTTCCCGGCAGGGCGGGGCGTGCAGTTCGGTGGGGTGGTGCACGCCCGGGGCGGTCAGCGAGCGCTGGTCCGCGACGGCGAACCAGCGCATCTGCTCGACCTCGTCGCCGAAGAACTCCACCCGGATGGGGTGGTCCTCGGTGGGCGGGAAGACATCCAGCATGCCGCCGCGGACGGCGAATTCGCCCCGCCGGGTGACCATGTCCACCCGGGCGTAGGCGGCAGCGGCCAGATTCTTCACCACGTCGCCAAACGGGGCGTCCTGGCCGACCGTCAGGGTCACCGGAACCAGTTCGCCGAGCCCGGCGACGATCGGCTGGACCACGGCGCGGACCGGGGCGACGACGACGCGCAGCGCACCGCCCGCAGTCTCCGGGTGGGCCAGGCGCCGCAGCACGGAGAGCCGGCGGCCGACGGTGTCGGAGCGGGGCGAGAGCCGTTCGTGCGGCAGGGTTTCCCAGCTGGGGAACTCGGCCACGCTGCCCGCCGGGAGGAAGGCGCCGAGGGCGGCGGCCAGGTCTTCGGCCTCGCGGCCGGTGGCGGTGACGGCCAGGACCACCGGGCCGGCGTCGGAATTCGCGGCGCTGTCGCCTGCGTCGCCGGCGCTCGCGGCGAGCCCGTCGGCCACCTCGGCCAGCAGGGCGGCGCGCAGGCCCGCCGGGGCGCTGAGCTGGTAGCCCTCGCTGCGGGCGGCGAAGGGCCGGGACGCCTCGGCCTGCACCCGGGCGAAGGTCTTATCCGCGGCGAGGACGCGCCGCAGGCCGGTGAGAGAGGGGCCGTTGAGGCTCATGGCGGAAACTCCTGAAGTGATCGCTGGCATGCAGGCAACACGAATACCCGAAATTCGCAAGAATCCCGGGTCCTTCCAGCCTACCGCGACCCGGCCGCCGGAGGGCACCCGGGGCTAAGCTGGCAGGACGGGCCCCGGCCGCCACCGGCAGGATTGCCGGGGGCACGTCCCACGGCGCCGCCGCTCCGAATGGCTTATATCCGCAATGAGAAGGAGCCACCCGCAATGAACGGCATCCCCCACGCCCCGCAGGCCAAGACCGTCCTGGTCACCGGCGCCACCGGCTACATCGGCGGCAGGCTTGTCCCCCGGCTGCTCGAGGCCGGGCACCGGGTGAAGGTCCTGGTCCGTACCCCGGCGAAAATCGCCGGTGTCCCGTGGCTGGAGCAGGTTGAGGTGGTGCAGAGCAGCCTCGACGACGGCGGGGCGCTGCAGGAGGCGCTGGCCGGCGTCGACGTCCTGTACTACCTCGTCCACTCGATGGCCGGCGGAGCCGGTTTCGAGGCCAAGGAACAGGCGATGGCCGGCATCGCGGCGCACGCGGCCGAAGGCGCCGGCGTGGACCGGATCGTCTACCTCGGCGGGCTGCACCCCTCCGGCGCCGAACTCTCCACGCACATGCGCTCCCGCGAAGCCGTGGGCAAGGTGTTCCTTGACAGCCCGGTCGACGCGGTGGTGTTCCAGGCCGGGGTCGTCATCGGATCCGGCTCGGCGTCGTTCGAGATGATCCGGCACCTGTCCGAAACACTGCCGGTGATGCCGGCCCCCAGCTGGGTGCGGAACAAGATTGAGGCGATCGCCGTCCGGGACGTGCTCTACTACCTCGTCGGCGCGGCGTCGCTGGAGGGCCCGATCAACCGCACCTTCGATATCGGCTCCCGGCAGGTGCTCAGTTACGCCGGCATGATGCAG
>DASSXE010000498.1:0-2913 GCA_035704125.1 Arthrobacter sp. | reverse complement strand
GGCTACTGGTACCGTCAAATGGTTTAACGCTGAAAAGGGCTTCGGCTTCATTTCCCCCGATGACTCCTCGCAGGACGTTTTCGCGCACTACTCCGCGATCAACTCCTCCGGCTTCCGCTCCCTCGAAGAGAACCAGAAGGTTTCCTTCGACGTCGAGCAGGGCCCCAAGGGTCCCCAGGCAACCAACATCCAGGGCCTCTAATTCCTTAGAGTTCCGGGACCGTTAGGTTTCGAGCAGGGCCCGTCTTCGGACGGGCCCTGCTTTTTTGGTTTAACCCAAGTAGCCCATGCACCCAAGTAGCTGGCAGATCAGGCCGTTTTGAGCGCTGAAAACGGCTTGATCTGCCAGT
This sequence comes from Arthrobacter sp., assembly GCA_035704125.1. Lineage (GTDB taxonomy): Bacteria > Actinomycetota > Actinomycetes > Actinomycetales > Micrococcaceae > Arthrobacter. The sequence goes on along the minus strand of DASSXE010000498.1, from coordinate 2,563 downwards.
CAGTTGGGATGGCGGCGCACCTGCCGACCGCGCGCCGTTCACGCTGACGCCACCGAGGGTTCACGTGCACCGTCAAGGCTGGACCCATGACTGAATTCAGCCGCCGCAATGTCCTCAGAGGTGCCCTGGCCGCCGCCGGTGCCGCCGCCGTCGTTCCCGGAACGGCCAACGCCGCCAGCGCCTCCGGCGTCGCCCTGGTCCGCAACCGCCTCACCCTGCCCTCCGGCATCTCCACCGGCGACGTCACCACCGGCTCCGGCGTGCTGTGGTCCCGCGCGTCGGGCCCCGGCACGCTGGTGGCGGACCTGCTGGCCGTCGACGACGGCGGGTCCCCGCTGAGCGGCGGCCGCGCCTTCCGCCGGGTGCTGCGGGGGAGTGCCGCCACCGAGGCCACGGACTTCACCGCGCGGATCGACGCCAGCCACCTGCCGGCCGGCACCCGCTTCGCCGTCAGCATGCACTTCGAAGACGCCGACGGCAACGCCGGCGAGACCGCGCAGGGCTCCTTCAGCACCGCCCCGGACACCGGACATCTGGCCAGCGGCCGCGAAGCCCGCCGCCAAAGTTTCGTCTGGACCGGCGACACCGCCGGCCAGGGCTGGGGCATCAACGAGGAGATCGGCGGCATGCGCGGCTACGCGGCCATGCACGCCACCCGCCCGGACTTCTTCATCCATTCCGGGGACACCATCTACGCCGACGGGCCCATCAGCGCCCAGGTCACCGAACCCGACGGGCAGATCTGGCGCAACCTGGTCACCGCGGAGGTGTCCAAGGTGGCCGAGACACTCAACGACTTCCGCGGCCGGCACCGCTACAACCTGATGGACAAGAACATCCGCGCCCTCTACGCCGAGGTCCCCGTCATCGCCCAGTGGGACGACCACGAGACGCACAACAACTGGTACCCCGGCCAGATCCTCACCGACACCCGCTACACCGAACGCCGCGTGGACGTCCTCGCCGCCCGCGGCCGGCAGGCCTGGCAGGAATACCAGCCCATCGCCGGTGTCACCGCCGGCGGCACCGGGTTCGAACCGCAGCGGATCTACCGCAAGATCTCCCGCGGACCACAGCTGGACATCTTCTGCCTGGACATGCGCAGCTTCAAGGACCCCAACACGGATGGCAAGGAAACGCATCTGACCCACATCCTGGGCCAGGAGCAGACCGACTGGCTGATCCGAGAGGTGAGCAAGTCCAAGGCCACCTGGAAGGTCATCGCGAACGACCTGCCGCTGGGGCTGGTGGTCCCGGACGGGCCGGTGAACGAGGAGTCGCTCTCCAACCACGACGACGGCGCCCCGCTGGGCAAGGAGCTCGAGCTCGCCGCGGTGCTCTCGGCGTTCAAGCGCAACCGGGTTAAAAACGTCGTCTTCCTGACCGCCGACGTGCACTACTGCGCCGCGCACCACTACTCGCCGGAGCGGGCCGCCTTCACCGACTTCGACCCGTTCTGGGAGTTCGTCGCCGGGCCGATCAACGCCGGCAGCTTCGGACCCAACGCCCTGGACGGCACCTTCGGCCCCAAGGTGGAATTCTTCAAGGCCGGTGCCTACGCCAACGAGTCCCCGCGCAGCGGCACCAGCCAGTTCTTCGGCCACGTGGACCTCGGCACGGACGATGTCTTCACCGTCAGCCTCCGCGACGCCAACGGCACCACCGTCTGGAGCAAGTCCCTCCCGCCGCAACGTTAACTCCCGCACTTATTCGGGCGTCGCCGTCGCGGTCCCCGTGGCCCCGCCCCGCCCCGAAACGCCAGTGGGCCCTACCCGGTCGATTCCGGGAGGGCCCACTGGCGGCTCTGGCGCAGCAGCGCCGGTGGCTACGGCGTCGGCATGCCGCCGTTGACGTTCAGCGTCTCGCCGACCACGTAGCTGGACTCGGGGGAGGCCAGGAACACGTAAGCCGGAGCCAGCTCGGCCGGCTGGCCGGCGCGGCCCAGCGGGGTCTCCTTGCCGAACTCCGGCAGGTCCTCGGTGAGCTGGCCGCCGCTGGGCTGCAGCGGCGTCCAGATGGGTCCCGGGGCCACGGCGTTGACGCGGATGCCCTTCGGCGCCAACTGCTGGGCCAGACCCTTGGTGAAGTTGTTGATCGCGGCCTTGGTGGACGCGTAATCCACCAGCGTCTCCGACGGGCTGTAGGCCTGGATGGAGGTGGAGTTGATGATCGTCGACCCGGCCGGCAGGTGCGGCAGCGCCTCCTTGGTCAGCCAGAACATCGCGTACACGTTGGTCTTGTACGTGTGGTCGAACTCGACGTCGGTGATGTCGCCCAGGGCCTTCTGCGCCATCTGCTTGCCGGCGTTGTTGACGAGGATGTCCAGACCGCCGAGTTCGCGGACGGCGGTGGCGACCAGTTCGCGGCACACGGCCGAATCCTTCAAGTCGCCGGGGACCTTGACCGCCTTGCGGCCGGCCTTCTCGATCAGGTTCGCGATGCGGGTGGCGTCCTCTTCCTCCTCCGGGAGGTAGGACATGACGACGTCGGCCCCCTCGCGGGCGAAGGCGATAGCCGTGGCGGCGCCGATCCCGGAGTCGGCGCCGGTGATGAGTGCCTTGCG
>DASSXE010000313.1:0-3339 GCA_035704125.1 Arthrobacter sp. | reverse complement strand
GCTGTTCGTCCCCCTGTTCGGCGCCGGCTTCGCGGGCACCATGGGCCTGCTGATCATCGGCTTCTCGCTGATGGGCCTGACCTTCGGACCGATGGGCGCCCTGCTGCCGGAACTCTTCCCGACCAACGTCCGGTACACCGGCTCGGCCATCAGCTACAACGTCTCGTCCATCCTGGGCGCCGCCGTGGCCCCGTTCATCGCGGTCTGGCTCTGGGAAATGGCCAAGGGCAGCCCGGTGCTGGTGGGTGTCTACCTCACGGTCATGGCCGTGCTGACGCTGATCGCCCTGTTCCTGAGCAAGGAAACCCGCGACCTGGACTACGAGAACAACGTAGCCTGACGCTCCTTCCCGGTTACTGAATCGGATGCCCGGCGTGTGAGGTCAACACGCCGGGCATTTCCGTGTCCAGACGCTGCCGCAGCTCTGGTGGTTAGGGGTCCGTCGCTCCCGCAGGACGGGTCGGAAAGCGTCGTCTGAAGGGCGGCCGGATGTGCGGGAGCGTCACGACGGCAGCGGGGGAGGGGAGCAGCTACCGGGCGTAACGTTCCACGAAGTTGCGCAGGATGGCCATCGGCTCGGTCACGTCGTGGCTCCGGGCCTGGGCCATCAGCTCCTCGGCGGATTCCGGCGGGAAGTAGCCGGCGTCCCGGTAGATGTCGATCCGGGTGGTGAGGCCGTCGGCGTCGAGCTCCGGGTGGAACTGGGTGGCGTAGAGGTTGGTCCGGATTCGGAACATCTGCACCGGGCAGGTCTCAGAGCTGGCCAGCAGCACCGCGCCGTCGGGCAGCACAGTGCAAGCTTCCTTATGCCCCACGAAAGCGGTGAACTGTTCCGGCAGGCCGCGCAACAGCGGGTCCTGCCGGCCGGCGTCCGTCTGGCTGACGGTCACCCCGCCCAGGCCCTCGCCGTAGGTCCGGTCGATCACGGCCCCCTGGTGCAGCCCCAGCGTGCCGACGCCGTAGCAGGCGCCCAGGAACGGGAAGTCCTCGGCCACAATCCGGTCCAGCAGGGCGAACAGCTCGCGTTCCACCCGGTGCTGGACGTCGGTCTTGTCCTCGGCCGGGTCGCTGGAGGTGAACGGACTGCCGCCCACGATCACGCCGGAATAGCGCTCCAGGTCCAGCCCGGGCAGCGGCGCGGCTTCCATCCGGATCCGCTCCAGCTGCGCCTCGGCCAGGCCGGTGTAGCGCAGGTAGGCGAGATATTCGTCGTCGGCGGCGGCGTCCTCGGCGCGGGAGGCGAGCAGCAGGAAGGGCTTCACAGTCCTAAGTCTGCCCCGCCGCCGCCGTTGCCGCTATTCGGCGCCCGCGCCGTCCTCAATCATGGCGATGACGGCGCCCGCGGACACGGTCTCGCCGGCGGAGGCGGAGAGACCGATCACGATGCCGGCGCGGTGTGCGGTCAGCGGCTGCTCCATCTTCATGGCCTCAAGGACGACGACGAGGTCACCCTCGGCGACCCGCTCGCCCTCGGCGACGGCCACCTTCACGATGGTGCCCTGCATCGGGGAGGTCAGGGCGTTGCCGCCGGCGGCCGCGGCCGGGCCGCCGCCGCTGCGGGCGCGCTTCTTGGCCTTGGCCGGCTTGCCGCCGCCGGAAATGCTGCCCAGCGACGCCGGGAGGACCACTTCCATGCGCTTGCCGCCGACCTCGACGACGACGCGCTGGCGTTCGCCGGCGTCGGCCGCTTCAGCAGTGGTGCCGCTGGGAGTCCAGGCGGGAATGTCGTTGACGAACGCCGTCTCGATCCAGCGGGTGTGGACCTTGAACGGGCCCTCGGCCGGGGCGAAATCGGGGTTGGTGACGACGGCCAGGTCGAACGGGATGACGGTAGGAATGCCCTCGACCACCATCTCCTCCAGGGCGCGGCGGGCGCGCTGCAGGGCCTGGGTGCGGGTGGCGCCGGTGACCACCAGTTTGGAGAGCATGGAGTCGAAGTTGCCGCTGATGACATCGCCCTGCACCACGCCGGAGTCGATCCGGACGCCGGGGCCGGTGGGGTTCTTCAGGCTGGTAATGGTGCCCGGGGCGGGCATGAAGTTCCGGCCCGGGTCTTCGCCGGTGATGCGGAATTCAATCGAGTGGCCGCGGACCTCGGGGTCCCCATAGCCGAGCGCCTCGCCGCGGGCCAGCCGGAACTGTTCTCGGACCAGGTCGATGCCGGTGACTTCCTCGGAGACGCAGTGCTCCACCTGAAGGCGGGTGTTGACCTCAAGGAAGGAGATGGTGCCGTCCTGGCCGACGAGGAACTCGCAGGTGCCGGCGCCCAGGTAGCCGGCCTCCTTGAGGATGGCCTTCGAGGATTCGTAGAGCCGCCGGTTCTGTTCCTCGGTGAGGAACGGTGCGGGGGCTTCTTCGACCAGTTTCTGGTTGCGGCGCTGCAGCGAGCAGTCGCGGGTGGAGACCACGACGACGTTGCCGTGGGCATCGGCGAGGCACTGGGTTTCGACGTGGCGCGGGGCGTCCAGGAACCGTTCGATGAAGCACTCGCCGCGGCCAAAGGCTGCGGTGGCCTCGCGGACGGCGGATTCGAACAGCTCGGGGATCTCCTCGCGGGTGCGGGCCACCTTGATGCCGCGTCCGCCGCCGCCGAAGGCCGCCTTGATAGCGACAGGCAGTCCGAACTGGTCGACGAACTCGAGGATTTCCTCGGCCGAGTTGACCGGGTCCGCGGTGCCGGGCACCTGGGGAGCGCCGACCTTCTCGGCGATGTGCCGGGCCTGCACCTTGTCCCCCAGGGCGGAGATCGCCTCGGGGGAGGGCCCGATCCAGGTGATCCCGGCGGCGATGACCTTCGCGGCGAATTCGGCGTTTTCGGCGAGGAAGCCGTAGCCCGGGTGGACGGCGTCGGCGCCGGCGCGGAGGGCCACCTCGATCAGCTTGTCCATGACCAGGTAGGACTCGGCCGCGGTGTTGCCGCCCAGGGCGTAAGCCTCGTCGGCGAGCTTGACGTGCAGCGCGTCCCGGTCCGGGTCGGCGTAGACCGCGACGGAGGCGAGGCCCTCATCACGGGCGGCGCGGATGATGCGCACCGCGATCTCGCCGCGGTTGGCGATCAGTACCTTGCTCAGGCGGCGGGTGCCCGGCGCGGGTGAGGCGGGCGCGGACTGGACGGACTGCTCCGAAATTGCTGACAAGGCGTCTCCTTCTTTCCTTCAGGGAGCCTAGCGCGGTTTTGTGGGGTCCGCCGATATTACTTGCGGATCCCGCGCGTAAACCGCTGATCCTTTGTGGGGTTCCTACAAGGCGGTGCGAATTGGCTCACTCCGCCCGGACGTCGGCGGGATCCACGGCGCCGCCGGTCCAGAGCTCGGTGACGCCCACGTTGGCCTGGGCCAG
>DASSXE010000105.1:0-3808 GCA_035704125.1 Arthrobacter sp. | reverse complement strand
CCAGTGCTTCGTGGTCATCGGCGGCGTCACGCGCCTGATCCCGCTCACCGGTCTGACGACGCCGTTCCTCGCCGCCGGCGGCTCCTCGCTGCTGGCCAACTGGATCATCGTCGGTTTGCTGCTGATGATCTCGCACACCGCCCGCGGACCGGTCGACACCACCCCGCTGCCGCCCGGACAGGACCCGGATGCCAGGGCCGACGCCCCGGCCGTGCCGCCCAGGCCCGCGACGGCTCCAACGCCCCGCCCCGCCAGTAACCCCAGCACCAGTCCAGACGCTCCCACCGAGGCGGTGAAACACCTGTGAACCAGGCCATACGAAATTCCTGGATCGCCGCGATCGCCATGTTCGCGCTGATCTTCGGCGCGCTGAGCTACGTCCAGGTGGTCGGCGCGGATGAACTGAAGGCCAACGCCTGGAACACCCGCACCCTGATCCAGAACTACTGCAACGACCGCGGCGCCATCATCGTGGGCGGCACACCCGTGGCCCTCTCGGTCCCCGGTACCGACAGCTGCCAGTTCCAGCGCACCTACACGCAGCCCGAGCTGTACGCGGGCGTAACGGGCTACTTCTCCCGGAACTACGGTTTGACCGGCATGGAGCTGGCCATGAATGAGCAGCTCGCCGGCAGCTCGGACCAGCTGTTCCTTGACCGCGTCGGCCAGTTGTTCCTCGGCAACCAGCCCAAGGGGGCATCGGTGGAGCTGACCCTGGACCCGAAAATCCAGAAGCTCGCCTACGACCTGATTCCGGACGGTCAGCGCGGTTCGATCGTGGTGACAAACCCCAAGACGGGCGCCATCCTGGCGATGGTTTCCAAGCCGTCCTACAACCCCAATCTGGTGGCGACCCAGGACTCAGACGCCGAGGCGGCCAACATCACGGCGCTGAACAAGATCCCCGGCATCAACCTGAACCAGTCGGTCAGCGGGCCCACGGGTGCGTTGCTGGCCCCGGGGTCAGTCTTCAAGATCATCGACACCGCCGCGGCCCTCGGCTCGGGCAAGTACAACAAGGACAGCGAGCTGCCGAACCCGGCCGAGATGCCCTTCCCGGGCATCCAGTACAAGCTGCCCAACTACGCCGGCGGCAACTGCTACACCCGTGACACCGCCACGTTTGCCTTCGCGCTGCAGCAGTCCTGCAACACCCCGTTCGCGCACATTGCCATCGACCTGGGACAGAAGGCCATCGCGGACCAGGCGGCAAAGTTCGGCTTCGGCCAGGACTTTGGCGACCAGCTGAAGCTGGACTCGGCCAAGAGCTTCTTCCCGACCGAACCGCTGGACGCTGCCGGTCTGGCGCAGTCGGCGATCGGCCAGCGCGACGTCCGGGCCACTCCGTTGCAGATCAACCTGATGACCTCGGCGATCGCCAACGGCGGCGTCCAGATGAAGCCGAACCTGATCAAGACCCTGCGGGCTCCCGATCTGCGGGTCATCAACGAACCCAAGCCGGAGGCGCTGCGGACGTCCACCACGCCGGAGATCTCGCGGCAGATCACCGAATGGATGGCCAGCGTCGTGAGCGACGGCATCGCCAAGGCCGCGGCGGTCCCGGGAGTCCAGGTGGCCGGTAAGACCGGCACGGCGGAACTCGGCGATGGCACCAACAACTCATGGTTCACCGGGTTCGCCCCGGCCAACGACCCGCAAGTGGCTGTCACCATCGTCATGCAAGGCGTGAACATCACCACCGGCGCACAGCTAACCAGTCCGAATGCGAAGAAGATTTTTGAGGCGGTGTTGAACAAGTGAGGCCTACATCGGGTACCACCCTCGGCGGCAGATTCCAGCTGACCACGCGCATTGCGATCGGCGGCATGGGCGAAGTCTGGAAGGCCAAGGACCTCATCCTGGGCCGGATTGTCGCCATCAAGGTCCTCAAGGAGGAATACACCGGCGATCCGGGCTTCCTGCAGCGCTTCCGGGCCGAGGCCCGCCACACCGCCCTGCTCAACCACGTCGGCATCGCCAACGTCTTCGACTACGGCGAAGAGGATGGATCGGCGTACCTGGTCATGGAACTGGTCCCGGGCCAGCCCCTGAGCAGCATCATCGAACACGAACAGGTTCTCTCCCCTGAGCGGACCCTGTCGATGATTTCGCAGACGGCACGCGCCCTCTCGGTCGCGCATGCCCAGGGCCTGGTGCACCGTGACATCAAGCCCGGCAACCTGCTGATCACCCCCGACAACCGGGTCAAGGTCACCGACTTCGGCATCGCCCGGCTGGCGGACCAGGTACCGCTGACCCAGACGGGACAGGTGATGGGCACCGCCCAGTACCTCGCCCCCGAACAGGCCACCGGCCAGACGGCCACCGGCGCCTCGGACATCTACTCGCTCGGCGTGATCGGCTACGAGTGCCTGACCGGGCACCGGCCGTTCTCCGGCGAATCCCAGATCGCCATTGCCCTCGCCCAGGTCAACGACGCCCCGCCGCCGCTGCCTGATTCGCTGCCGCGGCCGGTCCGGGCGCTCCTGATGTCGATGCTGGCCAAGGACCCGAAGAACCGTCCCGCGGACGCCATCAAGCTGGCCGAGGCCGCCGACGCCATCCGCAACGGGGACATCGCCGCGGCCCACGCTGCGGTGCCGGGCATGCTGCTCTTTGAGGCTGCCACCGGCCCGGTGACAGCGCCCACCAGCGTGCAGACCGCCGCCACCGGCATTATCGGTGCCGGCTCCGCCGAGGACAGGGCGACGTCGGCCCTGCCCGTCGTCGGCGCCGCGGGGGCCGGAGCGGCTGCCGGGCTCGCCGCCGGTGCCGCCGCCGCCAGCGGCTACGGTGCCCGCAACGCCCTGAACCGCGCCAACGCCCTGGCCGCCGAACGCAATTGGCTTCCGGAGGAGGACGAAGAGGACTACGACGGCTACGAACCCGAGGACGAGCCCAAGCGCCGCGGCCGCAGCCCGTGGACGTGGCCGCTCATCGCACTGATCCTGCTGGTGCTGTTCGCCCTGATCGGCATCGTGCTTTCGCAGGCCGGGGTCCTGTTCCCGTCCACGGCCGTCACCAGTTCCAGCGCCAAACCCGCGACCACGAGCGCCGCCCCGACGTCGCAGACCCCGAGTCCGTCACCGTCCAGCAGTTCGGCGACGCCGACGGTCTCCACTCCGCCGGCGATCAACCTTCTGCCGGATGCCTACCGGGGACGGCCGTACAACGAGGTCCGCTCCGAACTGATCGGCATGGGACTTCAGGTCAAGGGCGTCCAGGTCGCGGACCCGTCCGCGCCGGGCACCGTCACGGACATCAACCCCTCCGGTTTGGTGCAGCGCGGCGACGTCATCACGGTGACCTACTCCAAGGGTCCTGACATGGTCGCCGTGCCCCAGCTCAAGCAGGGCGCGACGGAGACTGCCGTCCAGCAGGCCATCGAGGCTGCCGGTCTGCGGTGGCAGAAGGGTGCCGCGGTCGACGGTGCCAAGAACCAGCAGGAGGGCACCTTCGTGAGCTCCGAGCCTGCCTCGGGATCCCAGGTCCCGGCCGGGTCGGTCGTGACCTATCACCTGGCCAACGCGCCGGCGGCGCAATCACAGTCGCCGTCCCCGAGCGTCAGCCCCACCAAGTAGGCACCCGTGACTACTTCACCCCGAACTCCTTCGCACCGGGAGGACAGCAGCACGGCAAGCACCCGGCGCGTCCTCAGCGGGCGCTATGAGCTGGGTGAGCTGATCGGCCGCGGCGGCATGGCGGACGTCTACCGTGGCCTCGACACCCGGCTGGGCCGGACCGTAGCCATCAAGCTGCTCCGTCCGGACCTGGCGCGTGATCCGCAGTTCCAGGCCCGGTTCAAACG
>DASSXE010000041.1:0-2429 GCA_035704125.1 Arthrobacter sp. | reverse complement strand
AGCAGGAACCGGTAACCCCGGCCCGAACCGTCACCACAAGCCGAAACCCTTCGCGCCGATCGACTTCGAACCGTTCGCGGGCGGTGCCGATCCTGCCCGGGTGTCCGAGGCGGCGCACCTCGCGGCGCAGGCCCTGGTCCGACGGGGGCGCGACAGCGACGATCCCACGGTGACCCGGCGCCTGGTGAAGCTCGCCGATGAGCAGGGGCTGGAGGCGATCGCCGAGATGTGGGCCGAGAGCCCGGCGCGGTCGCTGCCCGGGGCGCTCTGGCGGCTCTACGCCCTCCGGGCGGCGACGGTCCGCGACCCGGAACGGATCTCCGTGTACTTCAAGGCGGGCAAGGACACCGCACAGGTGTCCCACGTGGTGGCCGGTGCTGCCGAGCCGCCGGGAGCCGAGGAAATGACCTCGATGGCTGATGCCATTCTCTCCGGCGCGTTCGACGGCGAATTCGACGTCGCACTGGAGCGTTCTGCGGCGTTCTGCCGGGTGGTGGCACTGGGCCAGGCGACGCTCGCCGACGGCGCCGAACACAGCAACGCCAACCACGCGAGCAAGCTCACCAGGAACTCCCACCTCCTGGTCAAGACGGCCGAGGATCTGGAGCACGCAGCCAACGCCTGGCGGCTGGGCGAGCTCGACTAGGCGCACGCCGGGGCCCAACTGTCAATCTTGACTTGGCCCCGCCAGCGTAGAAAACTGAAACCGGTGCCGAGCCGCGAAACCCCCGGGCTTCAACAATTAGCCGCCTAGAGCGGCCTACCGCCGAGAGGCGTATCCGGTTCGGCACCATCTACTTTTCCCCCGCCGGCAGGCGCCGCCGCCGGCGGAGCATGGCGTTGCCCGGCCCAGTGGCCCCCGTTCCACCGGCCGCGGCCCCGGACGGTAAAGTGATCTTCATGCGCGGGCCAATCGTCACGTTTCCAGGCCGGCAGACAACGCCCGTGTACGCCTCATCCGGAGACCGGTAACCCCACGTGAAGCTGCGACTTTTCCCCCAGGAGCCTGCAGGGCTGAACCTGCTGTCCCAGATGGCCCGGCAGATCCTGCTGGCGACCGGCACGCTCTCGGAAATCCTTGGCGCACCCGCCAGCGAACACTCCCGCCTGGTCGAGGACATGCACAACCACGAGGCCAAGGCCGCGGAGCTGCACTTCGCGCTCCTGACGCACATGCGCAGCAGCTTCCTGAACCCGGTCCCCCGCGACGACATGTACGCCCTCTCCCGCTACCTCAACGAGGCGATGGAGAAGCTGGACGCCGCCGCGGACCTGGTCTTCCTCTATAAACTCGAACGGCTTCCCCGCCGCGCGGCCGACCAGCTCGAAATCATCAGCCGGCAGGCCGAGCTGACCGTCGAGGCGATGCGCCAGCTGAACAACCTGGACGAGCTGGAGGACTACTGGATCGAGGTGCTGCGGCTCACCAAGCGCGCCGAGCGCACCCACCGGGTCTGGGTTGCGGACATGCTCAAGGACATGAAGTCCGCCCAGTACGCGCGGAACCGGGACATCGCGGACCAGCTGGTGGACGTCACCAAGGACATGCGGCGGATCGCCACCCAGGTAGGCAGCATCATCGTCAAGGAATCCTGAGGTGTCGCTGGTCTTCTTTGCCCTGGTGGTCCTCTTCGCCGCGGCCTTCGCCTTCCTGAACGGTTTCCGGGACGCCTCCTCCTCGGTGGCCCTCGCCGTCCGGACCCGGGCCCTGACCCCGACGGTCGCCGTCCTCCTGGCCGGTTTGTTCAACTTCGTCGGCGCCGCGCTCAGCGCGGCCATGGCGCTTGAAGTGAGCCGGACCTGGGTGGTCCTGCCTCCCGGCGGCAACGGCCTGACCATCCTGGTGGCCGGGTTGCTCAGCGCGGTGTTGTGGGGCCTCTACAACTGGTGGCAGGGCATTCCCTCGTCCTCCACCCACGCCCTGGTCGGGGGTCTGGCCGGAGCCGGCGTCGCCAGTGTGGCCGTGGGCGGCAACTCCGTGCTGGGCGTGGATCAGTCGCTGATGGTGCAGGTGGTGCTGCCGCTGCTGTTCTCGCCGGTGATCGCCTTCGCGGGAGCGTACCTGCTGGTCTGGCCCGCCACCTGGGCTGCCCGGTACACGCCGCCCGGCGTGGTCAACAGCAGGTCCCGCCGGGCCCAGGCCGTCGCCGCGGGTGCCGTCGCCTTCGGCCACGGGCTCCAGGACGGCCAGCGGACCAGCGCGGTGCTGATCCTGGGCATGGTTGCCGCCGGACTGACCGACGGCGGCTCCATCCCTGTGTGGGTGGCGCTGCTGACCGCCGCGATGCTGACGGCGGGGACCCTGGCCGGGGGCTGGCGGATCTCCTACACCATCGGTTACCGCCTGGTCCGGATCGATCCGCTCCGCGGCTCGGTGGCGCAGCTGTACAGCAGCGTCATCCTGCTGGTGGGGGCGATCGGGCTGCACT
>DASSXE010000014.1:0-4965 GCA_035704125.1 Arthrobacter sp. | reverse complement strand
AGGCGTTGAATGCTGGGCTTACTCAGCCGCGAGCGGGCCCGCAGGTCCGCAAGGGAGTCATAGGGCTGGCCGGCAACGATGCGTTTGAGCTCCGCGCCGGAGAGGCCGAAGATGCCGTTCAGGCTCAACCGGATGCCCAGTTTGCCGCGGTCCGGTCCGGCATCCACCCGCTCCACCCGGTATTCGGCCTGGCTGCGGTTGATGTCCAGGGGCAGGATGGGGATCCCCAGCCGGCGCGCTTCGGCCACCAGCAGGCGTTTGGGGTACATGCCGGGATCGTGCTCCCAGAGCCCCGCCAGGAAGGCTTCCGGATGGTGGGTCTTGAGCCAGGCCGACTGGTAGGTAGGGACGGCGAAGGCGGCGCCGTGCGCCTTGCAGAAGCCGAAGCTGCCGAAGGCCTTCAAGGTCCCCCAGACCTTGTCCACCACCGCCGGGGTGTAACCCTTGGCCTTGGCCTCCCGGCGAAAGAACTCCTCCACCTTGGTTTCGAGCACCTCGTTCCCGAGGGCGCGGCGGAATTCGTCGGCCCTGGCCAGTCCGCAGCCGGTCATCACATCGAAGGTCTTTAGGATTTGCTCGTGAAAGACGGTCACCCCGTGGGTTTCCTGCAGGACGGGTTTGAGGTCCGGGTGCGGGAACACCTCCGGGGCGAACCCGTGCCGGTGTTCCAGGAAAGGCCGGACCATGTCGGACTTCATCGGGCCCGGCCGGAAGAGCGAAATGTCGATGATGAGGTCGTTGAATTCGCGCGGGGCCAGCTTGCCGATCAGTTCCCGCTGGCCCGGGGACTCGATCTGGAAACAGCCCAGGGTATGGGTGCTTCGGATCAGGTCAAAGGTGGGCTCGTCGTCGAGCGGAACGGCGTTGAGGTCAATACTGCCGTCCTCGCCGATGTAGTCGGGTCCGGTGCCCTCCGGCCCGGCCGGGTGGTGACCGGCAGCCACCACCTCGGCCTTGGACGGGTGCAGCCGGATGACCTCCCGGACTGCGAAGGCCATGGCCGACTGCATCCGGACCCCGAGGACATCGAGTTTCAGCATGCCCATCGGGTCCATGTCGTGCTTGTCGAACTGGCTCATCGGCAGGCCCAGTCCGCTGGGCTGCACGGGGGTGCGGTCCAGCAGGGTGGCATCGCCCAGGATAACCCCGCAGGGATGCATGGAGATATGGCGGGGCAGCCGGTCCAGCCGTTCGGTCAGATCGACCAGCAGGTCCAGCTGCTGGTTTTCGCTAAAGTCACGCTGTTCCACCCGGCCGGCGAACTCCTTGAGTTCGGGCTTTTCCACCAGGGCTTCGCGGAAGTTCCGCGCCGAAAAACGCCACAGCTGCTTGGCGATCTCGTCGATGTCCCCGCCCTGCATGCCCAGCGCCAGGCCGGCATCGCGCACCGCTCCGCGGGCGCGGTACCCGTTTTGCATGCTCATGAGGGTGACCCGCTCGGAGCCGAACCGTTCGAAGATCCTGCGGTAGACGTTGTGGCGTTCGGCGCTCTCGACATCGATATCGATGTCCGGCAGGGTTGCCCGGTCCCGGGAGAGGAAACGCTCAAAGATCAGGTCATGCTGCAGCGGATTCACCTGGCTGACCCCGATCAGGTAATTGACGAGGCTTGAGGCCCCCGATCCCCGTGCCGCGGCCCGGACCCCCATGTCCTGGATCATCCGGGACACCTCGGCCACGGTAAGGAAATAGGAGGCAAAGCCCAGGCTGTCGATGATCCGCAATTCGTGGTCCAGCAGCGCCCGCAGCTCCCCCGCCGGTTTGCCGGTGATGCCCGGGAACCGCAGATTGATGCCGGCCTCGCAGCGCTGGGCGAGCTCCACCAGCGGGTCCCCCGCGATACCGATCACCGCGGCCTCGGGGACCACCGGCTGCTTCCAGCCCATATCCGCGGCCGGGTCCATCCGGCAGCGGTCCGCGAGCGCCTCGGTATGCGCCAGCAGGCTTTTCAGATCGGCGGCGCCATAGCCGGCGGCATGCATGATCTCCTGCCCCAGCTGGAGCATCCGGGCTGATGATTTGAGCCAGGCCTGGCCGTTGGGCTGGAGCTGGGGTGCGGCGGAGAGCTCTGGCAGTGATTTCAGCGTCCGTGCGGAGTCAAGCACGTCCGCTGTGGCCGCCCCGTCCTCGGCGACGTAGCGCACAGCGTTGCTCAGCACGGCCGGTACCCCGTGTTCCGCCGCGAGCTTGAGCATCCGCACCGCGTGGGCGGTGCTTAGCGGTTCGCCGGGCGGGCTGAGCTGGGAGACAACCTCAGCGGCGATGGTTCCTGCCGGCATGGCGTCCAGCCAGCGTTTGAACAGGGTGCGCGGCCGCAGGTAGCGGCGGCCGCCCATGGCACGGCCGACGTCGGAATCGGGCCCGATCAACACGGTCAGGACCGGTTCCAGGGTCCGGGGGTCAAGGGCGCGGGAGGCCAGCTCGGACCGGGTTACCGCGGCGGGGACAACTCCCCCGGCCTTCCCGGTGGTGCGGGCATGCGCGTCGGAGATCAGCCGGCACAAGGCACGGTACCCGGCTCCGTTAGTACGGCCGTGCGCCAGCACGACGACGCGGCCGCCCACCTGGGTGCGGAGGTCGCCGTCGTCGTCGAAGACGGCAAGGTCCACTCCAACAATCGCATCCAGGCCCGCCGCCATACAGGCTTTGAGGTGCTTGACGGTGCCGTAGAGGCCGTCCCGGTCCGTGCAGGCCAGCGCCGTGGCGCCGTCCGACGCGGCGGCCGAGGCCAGCTCTTCAGGCCAGGACACTCCGTAGTGGGCGCTGAAGGCAGTGGAGACGTGAAGGTGGGTGAAGCTCATGCCGATGCGGATTTCCGAAAGGAGGGTAACGCGTCGTGGATCCGCAGCAGACGCCAGCGTCCGCTGCCAAGATGCCTGCTGAGGTCCAGGGTGAGGCTCTGCTCCGGGTCCGCGGCGCAGCGGACCTGGAGCCGCCAGATTTCCGAATCGACCAGTCCAGCGCCGCTGCCGAGCGGGGCGCGCTGCTCCTCGGCCCACCACTGGCGGCGTTCAAACCAGCGCACCGGCTCGGCGCACACCACATACTGCCGCCCGGCCCAGACCAGGGATTCGGGCAGTCCGTCAGGAGTGCAGGCGACAGCCACGGACTCGCTGAACATCCCCATGGCGCCTCCCGGACGTGAGCTCTGTTAGTAGTTATTCGAGTAGTAGTTATTCGAACATATCTTCGAATACTTCAAGTCTACGCCGGGGCCGGGACAAAACCTAGATCGGGGGTGGACGGAGCCAGTCGGAGGTAGCAGGATTGGCCTATGAGCTCCCACAGCGCACTCCTGAAGCACGTCAGCATCGCCGCCAAGGATTCAACGTTGGTGGCGACATTCGATATAGACGGCAATATCCCCGGCTCGGGCGCCTATGTGGTGGGGCTCGTGGCGTCCACGCCGGACCACTCGCACCAGCGCCGGATGGAAATCGAGTTCCTCAACGGCGAGGCGGTGTCCTTCTTCTGTTTCAGCCATGACGGGACGGAAGAGAACTTCGACCTTAAGGGTGTGGAGCACTCCGGCAACACCATCACCGGCAATTTCCCGCTGAGCACGGTCATGGGCCTGTCCAAGGGGCACCTGATGACCGCCTACAGCGACTGCGACGGCCGCGACTACCAGGCGAACGTGCCTGTTGAGGAGTCGCTCTAACGGAGCACGCGGGCTAGCTGCCGGCCTTATAGACGTCCAGTTCCAGCCGGATGAACGCGTCGATCATGGCCCGGTAGGTCTGCTCGACGATTTCGGTGTCGATGTCCTTCTGTTCCGCCGTGGCCTTGACGTGCTCCAGGACCCGCTCGACGCGCCCCGGAGCCCGGACCTCTGCACTGTCGGCCTTGAGCGTGCCGGCAATCCGGATCAGCCGTTCCCGGCGTCCGATCAGTGCAACGATCTGCTCATCGACCTCATCGACCGCCACGCGCACCGCGGCGAGCTGGTCCTTGTCGGCCTGGGCGTCTTTGTCGTCTGAGTGATTTGTGGACATGCGCATGACAGTATCGAATGATGCAACCACGAGTCGACTTCATCTCACTGGGTGTCCGCAGCGTCGAGGCCTCGCGCCGCTTCTATGTCGAGGGCCTCGGCTGGCCCGTCCACCGCGAGGTTCCCGGCGAGGTGCTGTTCCTGCAGGCCAACCACGGCCTCATTCTCTCGCTCTGGGATGCCGCACAGATGCAGGCCGAAGCAGCCACCGACGCCCCGGCCGGGGTGCCGTGCATTACCTTGAGCCACAACGTGGGCAGCGCGGACGAGGTGGACCGGGTGTTGCGCCAGGCCGAGGCCGCGGGAGCCGCCGTCGTAGCGGGCCCTAAGACCCAGCCCTGGGGCGGCTATACCGGCTATTTCGCGGATCCGGACGGGTTCCGCTGGGAAGTCGCCTTCAACCCCACTTGGACGGTGGACGCCGGCGGCAAGGTCACGATGTAGGACCTAGAACCCAAGCCCTAGAACAGGCTGCCGACGGGCTCGATCAGTTCCGGGGAGTCATTCCTGACGTTTCCGACGGCGGTGCCCACCGCGTCGATCCGCCAGCCTTCGGCGACATCATGGGCGTTGGCCCGGACGATCCCGACCAGGGCGGCAGCATCCTCGGCCCGCGGGTCAAGCCAGGCCTCCATGGTCCGGCGGTCCATCGGCAGCGGAACCCTGTCGTGCAAGGCGGTGAGCTCAGCCAGCATCCCCTCCGCGTACCCTTCAGGCGGGGAATCGGTGGTCAGGATCGTGGTGGAGAGCAGCCAGCGCTCCGGGTCCCCCTCGGGCTTGGACCGGTCCTTCCACCACTCGTACAGGCCGGCGAAGACCACCGGGCTGCCGTCCTTCGGGTGCACGTAGTAGGGCTGCTTGGCGCGCCCCTCGCCCTTCCACTCGTAATAGCCGTCGGCCGGGACGGCGCAGCGCCGGGTCCGGGTGGCCTTCCGGAACGCGGGCTTCTCCAGCACGCTCTCGCTGCGGGC
>DASSXE010000466.1:0-2946 GCA_035704125.1 Arthrobacter sp. | reverse complement strand
GCCGGACACCTTTGGCTATTCCGCGGCGCTGCCGCAGATCGCCAAGGCCGCCGGCAGCCGCTGGTTCCTGACCCAGAAGATCTCCTGGAACCAGGTCAACCGGATGCCCCACCACACCTTCGAGTGGGAAGGCATCGACGGAACCCGCCTGTTCACGCACTTCCCGCCGGTGGACACCTACAACTCCGAGGTGAGCGGCCGGGAACTGGCCCACGCGGAACGCAACTACCGGGACCACGGGCGCGGCAGCATGTCGCTGCTGCCGTTCGGCTACGGCGACGGCGGCGGCGGCCCGACGCGCGAGATGCTGGCGGCCGCCCGGCGCACGGCAGACCTGGAGGGATCGCCCCGGGTCAGGATCAGCACGGCGGCCGATTTCTTCACCCGCGCCGCGGAGGACTACCCGGCTCCTCCCGTCTGGGTGGGCGAGATGTACCTCGAGCTCCACCGCGGCACCTACACCAGCCAGGCCAACACCAAACGGGGCAACCGGCGCAGCGAACACCTGCTCCGCGAAGCCGAGCTCTGGTGCGCCACCGCGTCGGTCCGGACCGGCGCACCCTACCCGGCCGCCGACCTCAAACGTCTCTGGCGCCTGGTCCTGCTCCAGCAATTCCACGACATCCTGCCGGGCAGCTCGATCGCCTGGGTGCATCAGGACGCCGAGCGGAACTATGCCGCCATCACCCGGAAGCTGGAACGGATCATCGCGGCTGCGGCCGCCGCCCTGCTCGGGGAGGGCGACCGCGACTTCCTGCTCAACGCCGCCCCGCACCGCCGCGACGGTGTCCCGGCGCTGGCCGCCGGCGAGCCCGCACCCGCCGGGGAGCCGGTCCATGCGGAGCCGGCCGGCGGCGGCTTCGTACTGGACAACGGAATCATCCGGGCCGTCGTGAACGCGGACGGGCTGCTGGCCTCATTGCGGGACCACGCCAGCGGCCGCGAGGCGATCGCTCCGGGCGGCTTCGGGAACCTGCTGGAACTGCACCGGGACACCCCGAATGAGTGGGATGCCTGGGACATCGACGCCTTCTACCGGCGCAACGTCACCGCGCTCACCGACGCCCGCTCGGTGAGCCTGGAACGGGACGGAGGCACCGCCGCCGGCGTCGTCGAGCGGATGGCCGGGGACTCCGCCATCGTCCAGCGGCTGCGGCTCGCCCCCGGCTCAGCGTCGCTCGAAATTGTCACCGCGGTGGACTGGCAGGAGCGCGAGAAACTGCTGAAGCTCGGGTTCGCCCTCGACGTGCGCGCCGACCGGTCCGCCGCGGAAACCCAGTTCGGCCACGTGTTCCGACCTACCCACGTCAACACGTCGTGGGAGGCCGCGAAATTCGAGATCTGCGCCCACCGCTGGATCCATGTGGCGGAGCCGGGGTACGGCGTCGCCGTCAGCAACGCCGCCAGTTACGGCCACGACGTCACCCGGCAGGTGCGCGCGGACGACGGCGGGACCACCACGACCGTCCGGGTCTCGCTGCTGCGGGCGCCGAAATTTCCCGATCCGAACGCGGATCACGGCCCGCATGAGCTGACCGTGTCGGTGCGCCCGGGTGCCGGCATCGCCGACGCCGTCGAGGAGGGGTACCGCACCAACCTTGCCCCGCGCGTGGTCAAGGGAGCACGTGGGGCGGACCCGCTGTTCACCGTGACCAACCCGGCACTGGTGGTGGAGGCCGTCAAGCTGGCCGAGGACGGGTCGGGGGATGTGGTGGTCCGCCTGTATGAGTCGCTGGGGGAACGGTCGGCCGGGGTCATCACGGCGAATTTCGATGCCACCGACGTCCGGAGCGTTGATCTGCTGGAACGCCCGGTGCAGGCCCCTGGGGTGAGCCCGCGGGGTGCCTCGGCGGAACTGGTGCTGCGCCCGTTCCAGCTTGTCACCCTGCGGTTCGCCCGCTGAATCCGGCGCCGTCGGCCGGCTGCCGGCGGTGGTAGGGCCGTTAAACAGGCTGAGTGGGAGCGGTCCCTGCGGACCGCTACCACTCATCCCCCCAATGGCGCTTGCATGCTTGCCGGCCCGATTAGACTGAATCCCCATTCAAGGGACCGGTTCGCATTTTCACACATTCATGATTCTCTCACGCTCTAATGATTTTGTGAATGCATCGGCTTACATTTCCCGTAACGTTGCCGGAGCGTTATCTGGCGGCCGCGAAATCCGGCCGGAAAACCAGAAGAACAGCAACCCCAAAACGTAGCCCAGCACCGCCAGGTAGTTGACGGTCATGCGGGCACCGTCCCAGGCATCCGGGGCGAAGGACGCCGGGACGGTGGCGATGGCAGCGACGGCGCCGAAGCCGGTGAGGGCGGCGCCCGTCCGAACGAGGCGGGGCAGCCGCGCCCGGACGGCGGCGAGCAGGGATGGCAGCAGGACCGCCGAAACGTAGGCCGGGTAGGCCCGGCCGGCCGCGGCGTACAGCGGCGCGAGCGCCGTGTTGCGTGCGCTGCTGTCCGGGAGTGCTTCCAACCCGGCGGAGGACCCCTGGGTGTCCATCATGACGAACGTGGCTGTCAGGACCACGCAGGCGGCAGCCAGCGCCCAGCGACCTCCGGCGCCAGTGATCAGGGTCCGGGCGCGGACGGCGCCCAAGCCCCTTGCGAGCCTCAGCCCAACCAGGAAAACCATGCCGAAGACGATGAACCGCAGGATCAGGTTGGTCAAGTTCCAGCCGCCCAGCGCTCCGTCGATGACGGCGTAGGGGCCGGGGACGCTCAGGAAGCTGCACAGGGTGGCGAGGAACATGATGCTGAACACGGTCCGGTTCCGCTTATGCAGGGCATCGGGCAGCCGCACCAAAGTCACGACGCCGCACAACATCAGCGTGCCCCACTCGAGCATGTCCACCTCCTCTCAGCCTCGGATGCCGCCGTGGGCTACCGAACTTCTTACCAATCCGTTTCGAACTTAGCGCCGTGTCGTGGCGGACCACTTCTGGGGACCAG
>DASSXE010000410.1:0-4255 GCA_035704125.1 Arthrobacter sp. | reverse complement strand
CCCAGGATCCAGATGTCGCCGTCGTCGTCGTACTTGGCGCCGTCGCCGGCCAGGAACCAGCCCTGCTCCACGTACTGGCGCCAGTAGGAGTCGTAGTAGCGGGCCGGGTTGCCCCAGACCGTGCGGGCGATCGCCGGGCCGGGGGCGTCCACCACGAGGAAGCCCTGGACGCCGGCCGGAACGGTGTTTCCTGCCTCGTCCACGATCCGGGCGCCGACGCCGGGCAGCGGCCGTGCCGCGCAGCCGGGCTTGAAATCGGTGTCGGTGGGGGCGGGGGAGAGGATGGTCGCGCCGGTTTCGGACTGCCACCAGGTGTCCACCACCGGGACGGTTCCGGCCCCGAGGTGCTCCCGGAACCAGCGCCACGCCTCGGGGTTGACGGCCTCGCCGACGGTGCCGAGCAGGCGGAGGGAGGACAGGTCGTAGCCGGCCGGGATGCCGTCCGGGAACCAGCCCATCAGGGAGCGGACCAGGGTGGGCGCGGTGTAGTACTGGGTGACACCGTAGCGTTCGATGATCTCGAAGTGCCGGCCCGGGTGCGGAGTGTTGGGCGTGCCCTCGAAGATCACCTGGGTGGCGCCGTTGGAGAGCGGGCCGTACAGCTCGTAGGTGTGCGCGGTGACCCATGCCAGGTCTGCCGTGCACCAATGGACGTCCTGCTCGCGGAGGGCGGGGTCCGGGTTGCTGAAGAGGTGTTCGAAGCTCCAGGACGCCTGCGTGAGGTAGCCGCCCGAGGTGTGCACCAGGCCCTTGGGCTTGCCGGTGGTGCCGGAGGTGTACATGATGAACAGCGGCGTTTCGGCGTCGAACGCCTCGGCCTCGTGGACCTCGGAGGCCTGTCCGACGGCGTCGTGCCACCAGAGGTCCCGGCCCGGGGTCATCGGGACGGTGTCCAGGTGCTCCGGGCCGGTGGTGCGGTTGACCACCAGGACGTGCTCGATCGCGTTGTCCCCGGCGACGGCGGCATCGGCGTTGCCCTTGACCGGCACGGCGGCGCCGCGGCGGAACTGGCCGTCCGTGGTGACCAGCAGCTTGGCGCCGGTGTCCTCCACCCGGAATTTCAGCGCCTCGGCGGAGAATCCGCCGAAGACCAGGGAGTGGATCGCGCCGATCCGGGCGACGGCCAGGGTGATGACCACCGTTTCCGGGATCACCGGGAGGTAGATGACCACCCGGTCGCCCTTGCTGATGCCGAGCTCCAGCAGGGCGTTGGCGGCCTTGGCGACCTCCCGCTGCAGGTCGGCGTAGGTGACGGTGCGGCGGTCGCCCGGCTCACCCTCGAAGTGCAGCGCCACCTTGTCCCCGCGTCCCGCCGCTACATGGCGGTCGACGCAGTTGTAGGCGACGTTGAGCTTTCCGCCTTCGAACCAGCTGATCTGCGGGCCGGTGCCGGCCCGCGCGTCGGCCGGGACCAGGCGGTGCGGGGTCTGCCAGGGCTTGCCGGTGCCGGACGCTCCGCCCGGCAGGTTTTCCCAGTCCAGCCGCAGCGCAGCGGCCTCCCAGAACGCGATCCGTCCGGCCTCGGTCGCCGGGGCACTGCTCAGCGGTGCCTCCGCGGAGGTTTCAGCCAGTGTTATGCCCATCGCTTCACCGCCCATTTCTCCGCCAGCCCCAGCGCGGCATCGGTGATCTTGCCGATCACGGCGAGCAGCACGATCGCCAGCAGCAGCCGGTCAGTGCGGCCGTTGTTCTGCGAATCGGTGAGCAGGAATCCCAGCCCCATCGAGGAGGCGATGAGTTCGGCGGCCACCAGGAACAGCCAGGCCTGGGCCAAGGCCAGACGCAGCCCCGAGAAGACGGCCGGGACGACGGCGGGCAGCTGGACCGTGGTCAGCAGTTTCACGCCCTTGAGCCCGAAGGCGCGGGCCGCCTCCACCAGGTTGCGGTCCACGTGGCGCAGCGCCAGCGAGACCGTGGTGAAGACGGGGAAGAACGCGCCGATCAGGATCAGCGTGACCTTGGAGTCCTCGCCGATCTTCATCCACAGGATCAGCAACGGCACCCAGGCCAGCGAGGGCACGGCCCGCAGGGCACCGATCGTGGGCGCCAGCAGGGCGTCGGCAAAGCGGGACAGTCCCACCAGGGAGCCGAGCACCAGGCCCAGCGCGGCGCCGGCGGCAAAGCCGATCAGCACCCGTTGGGTGGAGATGGCGATGTGCTGGCCCAGCTGCCCGCGCCGGAGCAGGTCAAGCCCGGCGTCGAGCACCAGGGCCGGGGGCGGCAGCTGCACGACGCTGAAGAGTCCGGCGGCGGTGGAGAGCTGCCAGGCGGCCAGCACCGCCGCCGGAATGATCAATCCAAGGAGCAGGCGCGCCCAGCCGTTGGCCAGGATCCCGGCGGGGGACCATCCGTTCGCCGGGGCGCCGTTTCCACCCGTGACGGGCGGGTCCGGCTGGGCGGCGCCTGCTGGAGTTGCGGGGACGGCTGCAGCGCGTCCGTCCGCAACAGTAGTGCCGGTGAGCTCAGGGGATCCGGGGTCAGGCATCAGGAATCCTTGATGGCGGAGGCGTCCGCCTTTTTCACCAGCGAGTCATCGAGAAGCGAGCCGACGGCGTCGTCGATCTGCTTCTGGCTCGCAACGTCCCCGGTCTCCACGAAGGTGGGGCCGATTTTCGCGAGGACCTTGCGCTGGGCCTCACCCGGCGCCGGGTCGACGTTGAGGTTGCTGCGCTGCAGGACCACCGTTTTGGCGACGGCGAGATCCAGGCCTGCGGCGTCCGCGAGGATCTGCGCGGTTTCCTCCGGGTTGGCCGCGGCCCAGGACCGGGCCTTCTCGTAGGCGTTGACCACAGCCTGCGCCTGCTTCGGCCGGTCCTTGAGGAAGGACTCCGTCGCGTTCAGGAAGCCGTAGGTGTTGAAGGAGAGGTTCCGGTAGAAGAGCTTGGCGCCCTTCTGCTCGGCGCCGGCCATGATCGGATCCAGCCCGGACCAGGCGTCCACGGAGCCGTTCTCCAGCGCCGCACGGCCGTCGGCGTGCTGGAGATTCTGCACGGTGACGTCCTTGGCCGACAGTCCGGCCTCGGACAGGGACTGGAGCAGGAAGAAGTACGGATCCGTCCCCTTGGTCGCCGCCACGGACTTGCCCTTCAGGTCCGCGACCGAGTTGATCCCGGACCCCGGCTTGGTCACCAGCGCGGCCCATTCGGGCTGGGAGAAGATGTCGATGGCCTTGATCGGGGAACCGTTGGCTTTCGCCAGGAGCGCCGCCGAACCGGCGGTGGAGCCGACGTCGATTGCCCCGGACCGCAGGGCCTCGTTGGCCTTGTTCGACCCGGCTGACTGGACCCACTTGACGGTAACGCCCTGGTCCTTGAGCGCTGACTCCAGCCAGCCCTTCTTCTTGATGACCAGGCTCAGCGGGTTGTAGGTGGCGAAGTCGATGTTCAGGGTGCCGGTGCCCGCGGCAGCGGCGGCCGCCGGCTGGCTGCCGGATCCTTCGCCGGCAACGCAGCCGGTGAGGGCCAGGGCCGCGGAGGCGGCGGCGGCGGTCAGGACTGCGCGGCGGGACGTGGTGCGGGTGAAAGCCATGGGGTTTCCTTTGCGGGCGGTGCGAACGATGCGGAGGAGGGAAGAGGAAAGCGGGAAGCGGAGGTGTGGCGGGTGGGGCGGGCCCGGCTGCGGGTCGCCGCGGCCGGGCGGGGGGTGCGGGCTGTTAGTGTCCGTCGACGCCGAGGCTGGCCAGGAGCGAGGCCCGCATTCGGGCCAACTCCGCCGAGGCGCGGTCCCTGGGCCGTTCGCCGGGCACGCGCACGGTCCGGACGATCGTCGCACCCTGGCTGGTTTCCGGCTCCTTGCCGCCGTCGCCGCCCCCGGCGGCCTCCCGGCCCAGCACGATGATGCGGTCCGCCAGTTGCAGCGCCTCGTCGACGTCGTGGGTCACCAGCAGGACCGTCGTCGGCTCGGCCCGGTGGACCTCCAGCAGCAGGTCCTGCATCTTGATCCGGGTCAGTGCGTCCAGGGCGCCGAAGGGCTCGTCGAGCAGCAGCACCCCGGGGTTGCGGGCCAGGGCGCGGGCCAGGGAGGCGCGCTGGGCCATGCCGCCGGAGACTTCGCGCGGGCGGTGCTTGGCGAACTCCTGGAGACCGACCAGTTCCAGCAGCCGCGCCACCTTGGCCTTGCCCTCGCGGGCGCTGACCCCGGCGGGCAGGCCGATGGCGATGTTGGCCTGCAGGGTGTGCCAGGGCAGCAGGCGCGGTTCCTGGAAGGCGAAGGCGCAGCGGGAATCGACGCCCTGGACCGGGCGGCCGTCGATCGT
>DASSXE010000347.1:0-8726 GCA_035704125.1 Arthrobacter sp. | reverse complement strand
GAACTCGATCTCGGGGTGGGTGTAGCAGGTGAAACCCATGTCCGCGGCCTTGGCCAGGTTGCGCTTGAGGACGTTGCGCGGATCCGCGGCCGACGGTTCGCCGTCGGGGGTGAGGATGTCGCAGAACATCCGCGACGTCGCCTCGGTCTCCCCGCGCCAGGGCAGGATCTGGAAGGTGGAGGGGTCCGGCTGGGCCAGCATGTCGGATTCGAAGACGCGGGCCAGGCCCTCGATCGAGGAACCGTCGAAGCCCAGGCCCTCTTCGAAGGCGCCTTCCACTTCCGCGGGCGCCAGCGCCACAGACTTGAGCGAGCCCACGACGTCGGTGAACCACAGCCGCACGAACCGCACGTCGCGTTCTTCGATCGTCCGCAGGACAAACTCTTGCTGGCGGTCCATAGTGCCTCTTTCCGGGTTTCATCCGTGCCGGGACCCGTCCCGACCCATGGTCCGGGGCGGTGCCCGCAGCTGCTCACGGATCACTCTACTAAGCATTCCCGGCGATTGCTGGCCCGGCCCGGGCGCGTAACGAACCGTTAACACAATGGTCCGCTGGCCGCCCCGGTGCCGCCCTCCGGTAGCTAGGACCCCCGGTATCGCACTACGCTCAAGGCATGGCCCCCAGCACCAGCCCAGACACCGGCATGTCCGCAGAACTTCCCGCCCCCTACGGCGCCGGCCCCGCGCCGGCCGCGAGTTCGACGGCGGACGGCACGCCCGGCGCTGCCCCGCACACTGCCTCCCACACTGCACCGGGCGCCGCGAAGCCCGCCGCCCGGATCCGCACCCACCATCTTCGCCAGGCCAAGCTCAACGGTGAGCGCTTTGCCATGCTGACCGCCTACGACCAGTACACGGCCGAGATCTTCGACCAGGCCGGCATCGAGGTGCTGCTGGTCGGGGACTCCGCCTCCAACAACGTCTTCGGCAACGAGACCAGCCTCCCGGTCACGGTCGATGAGCTGCTGCCGCTGTGCCGTGCCGTGGCCCGCTCGGCCCGGCGGGCCCTGGTGGTCGCTGACCTGCCGTTCGGCAGCTATGAGGTGTCCGCGCAGCAGGCCGTCGCCACCGGGGTGCGGTTCCTCAAGGAGGGACTGGCGCACGCGGTCAAGATCGAGGGCGGAAAGTTCTACGCCGACACCGTCCGGGCCATGGTCCAGGCCGGCATCCCGGTGATGGCGCACATCGGCTTCACCCCGCAGAGTGAGCACGCCCTGGGCGGTTACCGGGTCCAGGGCCGGGGCGAGGACGCCGCGCGGCTGGTCGAGGACGCCGTCGCCCTGGCGGACGCCGGGGCGTTCTGCGTGCTGATGGAAATGGTGCCGGCCCCGGCGGCGGCCGCCGTGGACGCCGCCGTCGAGGTCCCCACCATCGGCATCGGCGCGGGCAACGCCACCACGGGCCAGGTGCTGGTCTGGCAGGACATGGCCGGGCTCCGCGGCGGGAAGATGGCCAAGTTCGTCAAGCAGTACGCGGACCTGCGCAGCACCCTCAGCGACGCGGCCAAGGCCTACGGCGACGACGTCCGCTCGGGACAGTTCCCGGGCCCGGAACACTCCTTCTAGGCCGGTTCCCGGGCGGGTACCGGCCAGGTTCAGGGCTAGGTCCTACGCCCCGTCCTCGACCTTGATCGCGGAGACTTCGAACTCGAGGGTGATCTTGTCCGAGACCAGCACGCCGCCCGAGTCCAGGGCGGTGTTCCATTTCAGCCCGAAATCCTGCCGGTCGATCCGCCGCGTGCCCTCGAATCCCGCGCGCAGGTTGCCCATCGGGTCGCGTTCGACGCCAATGAAATCGAGCGGGATGGAGATCTCCTTGGTGACACCCCGGATCGTCACGTCGCCGATGACGATGAAGTGGCCCTCATCCACCTGGTCCACCCGGCTGCTCACAAAGGTGATCTCGGGGAAGGTGGGGGCGTCGAAGAAATCGTTGGTCCGCAGGTGCTGGTCCCGGTCCGCGTTGCGGGTGTCGATGCTCGCCACCTTGACCGTCAGCTCGACCGTTGAGCGTTCCGGATGCTCCGCGTCGACCGTGATCAGGCCGGCGAAGTCGTTGAAGGCCCCGCGGACCTTGGTGACCATCGCGTGCCGGGTGGAGAAGCCGATCCGCGTATGGGTCGGGTCGAACCGCCACAGGCCCGCATAGTCCGGCGTAAGTTCAGCCATGATGTGCCTCCTTGCGGTACCGGCCAGGCCGGTACCCGGATGTGAATGGGATAGGTGCATGCGAACGGTACTTCGGGTGAAACAACGCCAGGTGAAACAACGCCAGGTGAAACACGGCGTCAGGGGCGGCGGATGGCGCCCAGGCATCCGCCGGACCGCGGGTCAGTCGTCGTCGCCCTTGTCCCAGGCCTCGTTGCGGGCCTTGACCTTCTCGAGGGCGTGCTCGGCCTCTTCGCGGGTCTTATACGGCCCGATCAGCTGGCTCCAGTCCGACATCGCGTCTTCCTCGATCTCGTGGGTGTTGACGTTGTACCAGTATTCGGCCATCGGGACTCCTTCTGTGCGTGCCGGTCCGCCGCATTTTGTCGGTAACTACTGCGGCTTCCGGCTGTTTTTGGCCTGCGGCCACTGCTTATAGAATCAATCTATGCCTTCCCTCACCTCGACTGCACCCATCGGCACCCTTGTCCCGGGAACGGTCAGCCCCCAACGGGCCGTGCCGGCGTCGATTCCCCGGCCCGAATACGTGGGCAAGCCGGCTCCGGCGAAGTTCACCGGATCCGAGGTGAAGTCCGCCGAGACCATCGAGAAGATCCGCGTCGCGTCCAGGATCGCGGCGCAGGCGATCGTCGAGGTCGGCAAGCACATCGCCCCCGGGGTCACCACGGACGCACTCGACCAGGTGGGTCACGAGTTCCTGCTGGACCACAACGCCTACCCCTCCACCCTGGGCTACCGGGGCTTCCCCAAATCCCTCTGCTCCTCGCTGAACGAGGTCATCTGCCACGGCATTCCGGACAGCACCGTGGTCCAGGACGGGGACATCCTGAACATCGACATCACGGCGTTCATCGACGGGGTGCACGGCGATACCAACTACACCTTCCTGGTGGGCGACGTCGACGAGGAATCCCGTCTGCTGGTCGAACGCACCGAGGAGTCGCTGCGCCGGGCGATCCGGGCGGTGGCGCCGGGCCGGGAGATCAACGTGATCGGCCGCACCATCGCGTCCTACGCCAAACGCTTCGGCTACGGCGTGGTCCGGGACTTCACCGGGCACGGCGTCGGCGAGGCCTTCCACACCGGCCTGATCATTCCGCACTACGACGCCGCCCCGGCCTACAACACCGTGATCGAGCCGGGTATGGTCTTTACCATTGAGCCCATGCTGACCCTGGGGACCGTCGACTGGGACATGTGGGCCGATGACTGGACCGTCGTCACCCGGGACCGGAAGCGGACGGCCCAGTTCGAGCACACCCTGCTGGTCACCGAGTCCGGCGCCGAAGTCCTGACCCTCCCCTGATCCTGCCGTACCCAGCCTCCGCAGCACCCCAGCGCCACCCAGCCCCTGACCCCAGCCACGAACGGAATCACATTGGCCAAGAAGGACGACAAGTCGAAGAAGAACGCCCCGCTGATCGGCATCGACATTGGCGGCACCGGCATCAAGGGCGGCATCGTCGACTTGAAGAAGGGCAAGCTGGTAGGTGACCGGCTGCGCGTTCCCACCCCGCAGCCGTCCACCCCGGAGGCCGTGGCCGAGGTCGTCGCGCAGGTTGTCGCCGAGCTGTCCAAGCGTGCCGACGCACCCGATGCGGACACCCCCGTCGGCGTGACCTTCCCGGGCATCATCCAGCACGGTGTCGTGCACTCGGCGGCCAACGTGGACCACGCGTGGCTGAACCTGGATATCGACGCGCTGCTCACCGCGCGCCTGGGCCGGCCGGTGGAGGTCATCAACGACGCCGACGCGGCGGGCCTCGCCGAGGCCCGCTACGGCGCCGGCGAGGGCGTGGCAGGCACCGTCCTGGTGATCACCCTCGGCACCGGCATCGGCTCCGCGTTCATTTTCAACGGCAAGCTGGTTCCCAACGCCGAGCTCGGCCACCTGGAGATCGACGGCTTCGACGCCGAAAGCAAGGCCTCCGCCGTCGCCCGCGAACGCGACGGGCTGAGCTGGACCCAGTACAGCGTCCTCCTGCAGCGCTACTTCTCGCACGTGGAGTTCCTCTTCTCCCCCGAACTCTTCATCGTGGGCGGCGGCATCTCCAAGCGCGCCGACGAGTACCTGCCGCACATGTCGCTGCGCACCCCGATTGTGCCGGCGGAACTGAAGAACGACGCCGGCATCGTGGGCGCCGCGATCGAGGTCGCCCTCACGCACAAGCTGGCGAAGTAGACCCAGCCACTAAACAACGAAACCGCCCCGCAGTTGGATCACTGCGGGGCGGTTCTTTGTTGGAGCCGGTGGTGGCCGCGGCTTCCCCTCCGTTGCCACCACCGGAGCTTGGTCGAGCCTAGAGCGGGCTCTTCTGCGCGTTCTTGCCCTCAAGCCCCTTGGTTTCCGCCTCGTGGCGGAGCAGGGCGATGGCAGCCTCGAAGTCTTCCAGCGATTCGAAGGCCTGGTAGACACTGGCGAACCGCAGGTAGGCGACCTCGTCGAGGCGCTGCAGCGGGTTGAGGATGGCGAGGCCCACCTCGTGGGCGTCGATCTCGGCGGCGCCGGCGGCACGGATGGTCTCTTCGACCTCCTGCGCAAGCATGGCGAGGTCGTCCTCCGTGACCGGGCGGCCCTGGCAGGCCTTCCGGACGCCGTTGATGACTTTGCTGCGGCTGAAGGGCTCGCCCACGCCGGAACGCTTGATCACCGTCAGGCTGGTGGTTTCCACGGTGGTGAAGCGGCGCCCGCACTCGGGGCACTGGCGGCGCCGGCGGATGGCGGAGCCGTCGTCGGCGATCCGGCTGTCCACGACGCGGGAATCAGGATTACGGCAGAACGGGCAATACACGGTTCTTCCTTTCCTGCCGCAAGTCCGGATGGAAGCCCCGCAGATGGAGCTTCCGGGATCAGTTTACGACTAGATGTAGATGAATAACAAGCCTGTAATTACTACATGTTGTGGTTGCTGAACCTGGCGGTGACGGCCTCGCCGTGCGCCGGGAGGTCCTCGGCCCTGGAAAGGCTCACGATGTGCCGGCTGACGTCCTCGAGGGCGGCCTTGCTGTAGTTGATCACCTGGATGGCCCGCAGGAACGTGGTGACATTCAGGCCCGAGGAGAAGGCCGCGGTCCCGCTGGTGGGCAGGACATGGTTGGACCCGGCGCAGTAATCCCCCAGGCTGACGGGGCTGTAGTCCCCCACGAAGATGGCGCCGGCGTTGCGTATCCGCGCGGCCACGGCGGCGGCGTCGGCGGTCATGATCTCCAGGTGCTCGGCTGCGTAGGCGTCGCACGCGGCGATGCCCTGCTCCAGGTCCTCGACCAGCACGACGCCGGACTGCGGGCCGGAGAGCGCTTCGCGGACCCGGTCCGCGTGCTTGGTTCCGGCCGCCTGGGCCGACAGTTCGACCCGGACGGCGGCGGCCAGCTCTTCGGAATCGGTGATCAGGACCGAGGCGGCCTTCGGATCGTGCTCGGCCTGGCTGATCAGGTCAGCGGCGACGAGCTCCGGCCGGGCCGAGGCGTCGGCAAGGATCGCGATCTCGGTGGTGCCCGCCTCCGAGTCGATGCCCACGACGCCCTTGACCAGCCGCTTGGCGGTGGCCACGAAGATGTTGCCCGGGCCGGTGACGACGTCGACCGGGTCGATGCCGTCATCCCCCGGGACGCCGTAGGCGAAGGCGGCGATGGCCTGGGCACCGCCGATCGCGTAGACCTCATCGATGCCCAGCAGGCAGGCCGCCGCGAGGATCGTGGGGTGCGGCAGGCCGTCGAAGTCCTTTTGCGGCGGGGAGGCCAGGGCGATCGACTGCACGCCGGCCGCCAGCGCCGGGACCACGTTCATGATCACCGAGGACGGGTAGACCGCGAGGCCGCCGGGGACGTAGAGGCCCACGCGGGACACCGGGACCCAGTTCTGGCTGACCACGGCACCGTCGCCGAGTTCGACGTCGGTGTCGGCCGGGCGCTGGGCGTCAGCGAAGCGGCGGGCCCGGCGGATGGACTCCTCCAGCGCGGCGCGGACCTCCGGATCCAGGCCCTCCAGTGCGGCCTGCAGTGCCCCGGCCGGAACCCGCGGGTGCACCTGGTCGACGCCGTCGAAGGTTTTGGCCAGCTCTCGCAGCGCCTCGATCCCCCGGCTGCGGACGGCCGAGATGATCTCCAGGACCTTGTGTTCGGCGTCGGCCACGGTGCCGTGCTGCGCGCGCGGGACGGCGGCGCGGAGCCCGGCCAGGGTCAGCTGCCGGCCGCGCACGTCAACGGTGCGGAAATCGAGGCCGGAGGAAGCGGGAACCAGGAACGCGGGGCGGTCAGCAGAGGCAGTCACCCGACCATTTTACGCGCCGGCAGCACCCGCCCGGCACGCTCCTAGCGGGGGGACGGTCCCGCGTCCGGCGCCGGCTCCGGGTGGCCGAAGAGGGTGGCGACGAAGATTGACAGTGCGGTGGCCGCGGGCCAGACCAGGAGCACGGCGTAGGCGCGCAGCGAGAACGCGATACTGGCACTGGCGGAGGTGTCATGGGCGGGCGTGAACAGATTCCCGGCCAGCAGCCCGGTCCCCCAGGCCAGCAGCGCACCGGCGGCGGCCGCTGCAACGGCAGCCACGACCGTCAGGGCGGGCAGGCTGGCCGGTTTACTGCCGGCGATCAGGATGCCGCTGAGGCAGCCCGCCAGCAGGAACAGCCCGGCCAGGACCAGGTCCCGGGGCAGCCAGGTGGAGGGGTTGCTGCCACTGGCCAGGGCGGGGTCGCGGCTGATCAGGTTCAGCCCGGTCGGTGCCAGCAGCCACCAGAGCAGGCCCGCCGGGATGCCGGCCGCGGCGATGATGAGCAGGCCCTTCCAGGGCAGGGTGAACCCCCGCCGGGACCGGACCGGGCTGCCGCCGGTGCCGGATCCGCTGTCGGAGGGGTCTACGGGGAGATGCACCGCGGGTTGTGTCATGGAACAAACCTTAACAAAGGTTCCTGCGGCCCTTTACAAACGTTCCCGCAGTGCCGGACATGACGCCGGGCGAATAACACCGGCGCCCCCGGCAGGAATACGCTGGCAGGTAGTACCAGCCGCACCACAGCAGGGAGATGGACCATCGTGACGTCAGCCGAAGAACCCTTCGAAGGAACGTTCAAGGAAATGTTCCGCCGGCATGCCGCCGGCGTCGCCATCATCACCGCGTCCCACAACGGGTTGCCCTACGGGTTCACGGCCACCTCGGTGGCGTCGCTGTCGGCCAAGCCGCCGCGGTTCACCTTCAACATGGCGCGGACGTCCAGTTCCTGGCCCGCCGTCGCCAATTCCAGCTATATCGGCGTGCACATGCTGGGCCTGGGCAACCAGGAGCTTGCCGACCGTTTCGCAAGGACCCGGAACCGCTTCGAGGGCGACCACTGGGAGCTGGGTCCGCACGGCGTGCCGGTCCTCAAGGATGTTTCCGGCTGGCTGATCGGCAAGATCCAGATGCGGCTCTCCTTCGAGAACAACGCCGTGGTGGTGGTCGAGGTGGTCGACGGGGCGGTCGGCGCGGACGGCGCCCCCCTGCTCTACCACTCCGGGGCGTACGGCCAGCCGGTGCCGCTGGACTACGAGATCTAGCCCCGGACCGGCCCGGGTCAGCTGTCCAGGCAGGTGGGGCCGAGGAGCACCTTCAGGTCGCCGAACAGGGACGGGCTGGGGTTGACGCGCAGGTGCACCGGCAGCCCCATCACCTCCACCCGGGAGTCCCCGTGCAGGTGCAGCCGCACCTCCGACTTCCCCCTGTGCGTCTTGAGCACCTCGCCGAGCTCATTCACCACGGCCTCGGTGGCCTTGTGCGTCGGCATGGTGATCACCAGCGGCCCGTCCATGCCCTCGCTCAGGTCCGGGACCGAGAGTTCCATGCAGTTCAGGGCCACGGCGCCGTCGTCGCGGCGTTGCAGCCGGCCCTTGACGACGACGATCAGGTCTTCGGCGAGCACCGAGGCGATCGGCCCGTAGACCTGGCCGAAGAACATCACCTCCACGGAGCCGCCCAGGTCCTCGATCTCGGCGCGGGCATAGGCGTTGCCGCTGGCCTTGGCGATCCGCCGGCTCAGCGAGGTGATCATGCCCGCGATGGTGATGATGGCGCCGTCGTGCGGGCCGTCCTCGGCGATGATCGAGGTGATGGACTGGTCCGCGTGCTGGGTGAGGACACCCTCCAGGCCCTGCAGCGGGTGGTCCGAGACGTACAGGCCCAGCATGTCCCGTTCGAAGGACAGCTTGTCCTTCTTCTCCCATTCGGGAAGGTCGGGGATCTCGATGCTGAGCGATGATTCGGAGTCCGTGTCCTCGATGCCGGCGAACAGGTCGAACTGGCCGATCGCCTCGTTCCGCTTGAGCGTGATGACCGAGTCGATCGCCTCTTCGTGGACCATGGCCAGGGCGCGCCGGTGGTGGCCGAGCGAGTCGAAGGCGCCGGCCTTGATCAGGGATTCGATGGTGCGCTTGTTGCAGACCACGGCGGGGACCTTCATCAGGTAGTCCTTGAACGAGGTGAAGGCACCCTCGCGTTCCCGGGCGGCGACCATGGCGTCGACGGCGTTGGCGCCGACGTTGCGGATGGCGCCCATGCCGAAGCGGATGTCGTTGCCCACCGGGGTG
>DASSXE010000320.1:0-3020 GCA_035704125.1 Arthrobacter sp. | reverse complement strand
CCGTTGCAGGACGACGACGGCGGGTTCGGCGGCGCCGTCGTGGTCTACAACGAGGTCACGGGGCTGGTGAACGCCCTCGCGGTCAAGGACGACGTGGTTGCCACCGTTTCGCATGAGTTCCGGACGCCGCTGACCTCGATCATCGGCAACCTGGACCTGGTGCTCGGCGAGGAGCTGCCACTGCCGGTGCTGCGCCGGATCGAGGTGGCGCAGCGCAACGCCGAACGCCTGCTGGCCCTGGTCTCCGATCTGCTGGTCACCGCCAGCGCGGCAGTGCAGGTGCATCCGCGCCGGACGGACCTGGCCGGGCTGGTGGAGGCGAGCCTCGGCTCCGCTCAGGCCCACGCCGATTCGGCCCGGGTCTCGCTCACCATGGAGGTCACGGAACCCCTGTGGGCCAACGTCGACCCGCTTCGGATCAGCCAGGCGCTGGACAACCTCGTCTCCAACGCCATCAAGTACTCCCCCGAGGGGGGTGCCGTCACGGTGTCCGCCTGCACCGAAGAGGGACGCGTCCTGCTGCAGGTCAACGACACCGGGATCGGGATGACGGCCGCCGACGCCGAGAGGGTATTCACCCGCTTCTTCCGCAGCCCGGCCGTCAGGGACGGCGCCATCCCGGGAGCCGGCCTCGGCCTCTCCATCACCAAGGCCATCGTGGAAGGCCACGGCGGCTCCATCTCCTGCCGTACCCGCCCGGGCCACGGCAGCACCTTCACCGTCCAGTTGCCCGCCGACGGGCCGCCGCGCTCGTTCTGAGCCCCTGGCCGTTACTGGCGCCGCGCGCGCGTCAACTCCGCCCGCGCCAGCAGCCCGCTCTCGGAGGGGTACGCAACCTCTTCGAGGACCAGCGGATGGGGTGCGGCAAGGACGGAGCGGGCGTCCCGCTGCCGGGCGATCAGACGTTCGTGCAGCCACCCCGGCGGCTCCTCCCCGGACCCGACGTACAGCGCCGAGCCGATCAGGGCGCGGACCATGTTGTGGCAGAAGGCATCCGCCTGGACCGTCACCACGATCACGTCATCGGCGCCGCGGCGGAATTCGAAGCGTTGCAGCTCCCGGATGGTCGTAGCGCCTTCGCGGGGCTTGCAGTACGAGCGGAAGTCCTGCAGGCCCAGAAGCCCTGCGGCGCCCTCGTTCAACAAAGCCGTGTCCAGCGGTTCCTTGTGCCAGAGCGTCATGTGCCGGCCGAGCGGATCCCAACGCTCGGCGCCGTCGGCAATCCGGTAGCTGTAGCGGCGCCAGAGCGCCGAGAACCGCGCGTCGAAGCCCTTGGGAGCCAGCCGGGCATGGTGCACCTCGACGGCGCCGCTGAGCTCGCCGAGTCCCCGGCTCAGCGCGCCGCGCAGCCTCCGAAGCAGCGCCACCGCCGGTTCCAGTTCCGCCCCGCGGGTCAGGCCGGCCCATTCTTCCGGGGCGATGTCGAAATGGACGACCTGCCCCCGGGCGTGCACCCCCGCGTCCGTGCGGCCGGCCACGGTGACCCGGACCGGCCGGCGGATCAGCAGGGCAAGGGCTTCCTCAAGGACGCCCTGGACGGTCCGCCGGCCGGGCTGCAGGGCCCACCCGCTGAAGGGACCCCCGTCGTAAGAGAGATCAAGCCGGATACGCAAAAACCCGCCGTCCCCTTCAACAGGGGCGGCGGGTTCAAGCTTGTTCATAGACTTAAGTCTATAAGAAGGGCTTAGCGAATTACTTCGCTTCCTTCTCGGACTCGGCGGCAGCTTCCTCGGCGGCCGGAGCCTCTTCGGTTGCTGCTGCTTCGGTCTCAGCCGTCTCAGCTGCGGGAGCCTCTTCGGTTTCGGCAACCGGAGCGGCCTCGGCCTTGTCGGCGTCCTTCTTGTCGGCGTCGCGCTTCGCGGCGGTGGTGGCCTCGGCTACCACGGCCTGCTTAGCGGAAACCGGCTCGAGAACCAGTTCGATGACAGCCATGGGAGCGTTGTCGCCCTTGCGGTTGCCGATCTTGGTGATGCGGGTGTAGCCACCGTCGCGGTTCTCCACTGCCTGTGCAATGTCGGTGAACAGCTCGTGGACGATGCCCTTGTTGCTGATCAGGCCGAGTACACGACGGCGGGAAGCCAGGTCGCCACGCTTGGCGAACGTCACCAGGCGCTCGGCGTACGGCTTCAGCCGCTTGGCCTTGGTCACCGTGGTGGTGATCCGCTTGTGCTCGAACAGGGCAGCGGACAGGTTCGCGAGCATGAGACGCTCATGAGCCGCTCCGCCTCCGAGGCGCGGACCCTTAGCGGGGGTAGGCATAATAGTTTCTCCTCATATGGAAGCCGGTGGGCTGCGCACACCATGGTGCATCCAGCCAGCCAGCCAAGATCTGTTTGTTAGAGTTCGTCGTCGCTGAACGCGGCGTCGTCCTCTTCAATTGCTGCGGCGCGTGCGGCGAGGTCAAAACCGGGAGGCGAGTCCTTGAGGGACAAGCCCAGTTCAACCAGCTTTGCCTTGACCTCATCAATGGACTTCGCACCGAAGTTACGGATGTCCATGAGATCGGCCTCGGAGCGGGCCACGAGTTCACCCACGGTGTGGATGCCCTCACGCTTGAGGCAGTTGTAGGAGCGGACGGTAAGGTCCAGATCCTCGATCGGCAGTGCCATGTCCGCTGCCAGGGCAGCGTCCGTCGGCGACGGGCCGATCTCGATACCTTCAGCTGCGGTGTTCAGCTCGCGGGCCAGACCGAACAGTTCCACCAGGGTGGTACCTGCCGAAGCGACGGCATCGCGGGGGGCGATTGCCTGCTTGGTCTCGACGTCGACAATCAGCTTGTCGAAGTCGGTGCGCTGCTCAACACGGGTAGCTTCCACGCGGAAAGTAACCTTCAGCACCGGCGAGTAGATCGAGTCGACCGGAATGCGGCCGATCTCGGAGTCGCCGGACTTGTTCTGAGCTGCCGAAACGTAGCCGCGGCCGCGCTCGATGGTCAGTTCGAGTTCGAACTTGCCCTTCGAGTTCAGCGTGGCGATGTGCAGATCCGGGTTGTGGAATTCGACGCCGGCCGGCGGAGCGAT
>DASSXE010000278.1:0-2112 GCA_035704125.1 Arthrobacter sp. | reverse complement strand
CCGTAGAGCACCAGCTGGCGGTTCTCCTCCAGCATTTCGGCGATTTCCTGCAGCGGTTCGAGGTCCATGTGCAGCGACGCGGCGAAGTCGGCCGTCAACGGCCGGAAGCCTTCGCACGGGGGTTCGACGACGGCGTCCGGCTCGTCGCCGTCTTCGGCATCGGCCTCGGCTTCGGCCGGGAGCAGCGACTCCAGTGCCTGGATTACCCGGGTCACGTCCACGACGACGCCGGAGCTGGCTAGCTGCCGCTGCACGTGCCGTGGCAGTTCCGCGAGCTGGTGGTCGCCGTCGAACCAGCGGACCTTGCGGCGCAACCGGCGGTTGTCCTCGTTTTGTTCGGGTTCGCCCAGCACCACCCCCACGCGGACCGCCCCGGCGCTCTGGTACAGGGTGAGGTCGCCGGGCTTCATCACGGTCAGGAAGGCGAAGACGGCGGTCTTGGTGTCCTCCCGCTCCACGTAGCTGAGGTGCTTGTAGTCCTCGTCCACGGCGTGCTGGACCACGCCGGCGGTGACGCCCGGGTCCAGCAGGCGCAGGTGCTCGACGTCGAGGGTCACCACTTCCTCGTCCTGCCAGCCGGCGAGCAGCTCGGTGTTGTCGTGGTGGCTGCGCAGCAGCCAGGCCCGGCGGCCCGGGTCGCCCACCTTGCGCCACTGGCTGACCAGCTGCCGGGAGTACCAGTCGATCCGCTGCCCGGCCTGCTCGTCCAGGTGCAGCCGGATCCGGTGGATGTCCGCCGAGACCTCCTCGTCGGAGTCGCCCTTGGCGCCGCCCACCAGGGAGGCGAAGGCGTCGCGGATCTCCTGCCGTTCGACGTCGGCCACGATCGGTTCGAAGTAGCCCGGCCAGACCAGGAATTCGATGCTGCGCCGGATCGCCGGCTGGTCCTCGGGGGTGCCGATGGTGAGTTCGTGGAACGCCAGGGGGTCCTTGATGGCGGCCTGTACGACGCCGGCCGGCCGCTGGGCGACGTGCCGCACGAAGCGGCACAGCCACTTCAGGTGGTCCCAGATGGTCCAGTTGAATTCGGCGGTACGGTCCCGGATGACGCCGTGGTCAGTCATGCCCGCGTACAGCTCCTCGGGGAGCTCCAGGGGCGGTTCCAGCCAGGACGCGGCCTCGGCCACCCGGGCGCGCTTGACCTTGAGCGACTTCACTTCGTGGGCCAGCGGCAGCGACTGGAGGAACAACAGTTCCACGGCCAGCTGCTTCGCACCGCGGGTGGCTCCTTCGAGGTTCTCCCGCAGATTGGTCATCATCGGCGCCTTGGGGTCCGGGATGCCCCGTTCCAGGCGTTCCAGCAGCTCCGACGCCGCCGGGACCGACCAGGTGCGGGTGCGGCCGTCCAGCGGGGAGGCTTTGCCGAGGAGCCCCGGGCCGAGCACAAACCAGGCCGCGTCTTCGATTTCCTTGGAGATCCCAAGGGCGCGGTGCATGGCAGGCTTTTTGTGGGGGGTCATGCCCCTAATTTACAGGCTAAAGCTGGACGTCCGCATCACGCGGCGCCCCTGCCCCACCGGACCGGCCGGTCTATTTGCCGGTGGCCCGGCGTTTCACACCGAAGGTGAAATAGCTGCCCGGACCGACGAAATTGACCAGGGTGGCGAGCCGCCAGAACATCTTGCTGCCGCGGATTTCCGCCGCCGGACGGCGTGAAATGTCGCGCTGGGCGGCGACCAGAAGGGAGAGCTGGACCATGGCCGCCGTGATGGTGCCGAACTTCGCCATCGGCGAGAGTTCCTTCCAGGTCTTCTTCCGCGGGCCCATCTTGCTTCGCTTGGCCATGATCGGTGCTCCTCGCGTCGTGGCGGGCGTCGTTGATAGCGTCCCGCAGGCCCGATCAGTCTAGGGCGGCCCGGCGCCGCCGAGATAGGGCTAACAGGCCTACCGGGCCGTGAAGGGGGCCAGTTTGGCTTTCTGGTCCGGGCTCAGCCGGACGACCCGGCCGGTCGCCTCGTCCACGAAGGCCAGGTGGCTGCTGGCCTTCACGCAGTCCTCGCCGGTGACGGGATCCTGGACCAGGTAATGGATGTCGAAGCTGGCGCCCTTGACCGCGCCGATCCAGAGCTGCACCACGGCCGGGACATTGCGGTATTCCAGCGTCCGGACGTA
>DASSXE010000258.1:0-17938 GCA_035704125.1 Arthrobacter sp. | reverse complement strand
GACTGGTCGAGCACCCCCGCCTCCAGCCACTCGTAGTCACCGGCGAGGACCTTCCGCGTGAGGTCGCGGTCGCCGTCGTCGGTGTTGCGCCACAGCTGGTCGAAGTACTCCTCGACCCGGACCCGCGCCTGCGCGCAGTAGGCGTCCGCCAGTTCGTAGGCCGAGGCTCCGCGGTCCGGCGCGGTGCGGAGCAGCATTTCCGCCCGTGAACAGCAGGCAGCCATCGCGAAGAGTTCGGCGCCGATGTCCACGATCCGGCCCAGGAAGGCCTGCTTGTACTCCAGCTTGGCCTGCCAGCGGCCCATCCCGTAAAAGGTCTGCCGGGCCAGCCGCCGCGAGGAGCGTTCCACGAAGCGCAGGTGCCGGGCCAGCCGGCCGAATCCGGCGTAGGAGCGCGGGTCCATGCCGGTGCCGGCCACCAGTTTTGGCAGCCACCGTGCGTAAAAACCGGACGCTCCAACGGCTGCCTTCGCCTTATCCGACAGGCTCGAGTCAGCCGAGGCGAGGGCGCCGGCGGCGGCCAGATGTGCGTCCACCGCTTCCCGCGCAATCAGCAGCCGCATGATTTCCGAGGATCCCTCGAAGATCCGGTTGATCCGCAGGTCCCGCAGCTGTTGCTCGGCAGGGACGGCACGCTCGCCGCGGGCCTCGAGCGAATCCGCGGTCTCGAAGCCCCTGCCGCCGCGGATCTGGACCAGCTCGTCGGCGATCCGGCAGCTGATCTCGGTGGACCAAAGCTTGGCCAGGGCGGCCTCGATCCGGACGTCTTTCTGGCCCGCGTCGGCAAGTTCGGCGGAGAGTTCGAAGACGGCGTCGAGGGCAAAGGCGCTGGCGGCGATGAAGGCGATTTTCTTGCCCACCGCCTCATGCTGGCCCACCGGGCGGCCCCACTGGGTGCGGGCGTTGGACCATTCCCGGGCGATTTTGAGGCTCCAGCGGCCGGAGGCCACGCACAGGGCCGGGATGCTGAGGCGTCCGGTGTTCAGCGTGGTGAAGGCGATCTTCAGGCCCTGGCCCTCGCGGCCCAGCCGGTTGCCGGCAGGGACCCGGACCTGGTGGAAGCGGGTGACGCCGTTTTCTATGCCGCGCAGGCCCATGAACGCGTTGCGGTTCTCGACCGTGATGCCGGGGGAATCCATCTCCACGACGAAGGCGCTGATGCCGCCCTGTTGCGTGGTTCCCTGGGCGTCCGTGTGCGGCGGGACCACCGCCATCACCACCACGAGTTCTGCGATCACACCGTTGGTGGTCCAGAGCTTCACACCGTCCAGCAGGTAGGAACTGCCGTCCTCGGACGGAACGGCGTTGCTGCCCATTCGGGCCGGGTCGCTGCCGACGTCCGGTTCGGTCAGCAGGAATGCCGTCACCGCTCCGGCCGCGCAGCGCGGGAGGTACTCGCGTTTCTGCTCGGGAGTGCCGAACACCTTGACCGGTTCCGGGACGCCGATGGACTGGTGCGCGGAGAGCAGCGCGCCCAGGCTGGGATGCACGGAACCCAGCAGCGCCAGCGCCCGCCCGTAGTACACGAGGGACAACCCCAGTCCGCCGTAGTCCCGGGGGATCTTCATGCCGAAGGCGCCAAGGCCGGCCAGCCCGGTGAGGTACTCGTCGGGGATTTTCGCTTCCCGCTCGATGAGGCGGCCGGACATCGTGCGGCAGTACGCCGTGAGCTGCTCCATGAACGCCTCGCCGCGTTCGACGTCGTCGGCCGGTGCCTGCGGCCAGGGGTGGATCAGACTCGGGTCGAAGCTGCCCAGATAGAGGCCCTTCGCGAAACTGGGCCGGTCCCAGCTGGTCTCCCGGGCGGCCTCGGCCACGGCCCGGGCATCCGCCGCGGTGGCGCCGGGGCCGAGCTCCTGGGGGAGCGGGCCGGCGGGAGCGCCTGCCGCGGATTCCGGTGCCGGTTCGGGGGCGGCTGGGTTGTCGACGGCGGAGCTCACTGGGCATCTCCCCTCACCGGACTGGCCGGCTCAAGCCCTGGATCCGCCGCGGGTGGAGGACCCTTTAGCTGTCCCGCAATACTACCCGCGGGTAGGTGCCGGTACTAGGGGAGGAATGCCCGATCAGATCGCCGGGGAAGTCGCCCGGCAGCTCCACCTGGCCGGCGTGGTGGACCAGGCGGTCCCACGCCTCGTTGATGCCGTAGACCACCCCGAAGAGGGTCTTGACGGCGATGAACCAAGCCAGCTTCCCCACGCCCAGCAGCGTCAGGGCTGCAGTGGCTGCCGTGACGATGAACAGGGCCAGGACGAGGGCAAAAACCAGGGTGCCGCCGAACACCATGGTTCCGGTTTCCACCGTGCTGAGATCAAACTGCATTCTTCCTCCTGCAACGACGCTTCGGCTGAATCAGTAGCCCGAGCGTAGGGCGCCGGTGCGGGCCCCATCCAGTGCCACAGGGCGCGTCGGAAGCTCTTGGTATGGGATCGAGATGCTACCCGGGCGTAGGTCACGAACAGATCGCAGAATTCCCACCAGTAACACCAGTCACAGCATCGGGCGCCGCCGAGGGCAGCGCTCGCGGGTTTCGGCGGCCGCTGCGTTAACCTTGTAGCTGGCAGTTTCCGCTTCGCTGCCCGCCCCCCGGCAGCGATAGGAGAATTGCGTGTCCAGTTCCGCCCTTTCCTCCGCGGACGCCATCAGCGCCAGGCTGCGGGACCTCGAACTCCTGACCAAGGGGCCCGCATGGGCACTGACCCGGTCCGCGCCGTGGGTCATCGCCGTCCTGCAGGCGTCCTTTACCCGCACCCGCCCGCAGCTGCCGCTGGAGCAGTTCCACGCCGACGTCGACGCCTTCCTTGAGCAGCTCCGCCGCCAGGAGCCGGGGCTCGGCGGATCGGCCAACGGCAAGGTCTTCGGCGACGAATGGACCCGAAAGAACTTTCTGACCCGCCGTAACCAGTCCGGCCGGATTGTCTACGAGGTCACCGAACCGGCGGCGCGTGTCCTCGCCTTCCTCGACAGCCTCTCCAGCGAACGCTCCACCCTCAACGGTTCGCGGCTGGGCACGCTGCTGGGCGATGTCGAAAAGCTGGCCAACGAGACCAACCCGGACCAGAGCGCCCGGCTGGAATCGCTGGAAGAGGAGATTGGCGAACGCCGCCAGCTGATCGAGGACATCAGCTCCGGGGATTTCGACGGACTGCTCGACGACGAGGAAGCGGTCGAAGCCGCCGGCAACATCCTCGACCTCGCCGCCAGCCTGCCGGCCGACTACAAGAAGATGCGCGACCGCATCGAGGAACTGGTGGGCGAACTCCGGAACCAGATTATCGAGGAATCCCTGAGCAAGGGCGCCACCATGGCGCAGGTCCTGGCGGCCGACAAACGGCTCCGGCAGAGCCCCGAGGGCAGGACCTTCCGCTCCTTTACGGCGTTCCTCGAGGACCCGCAGCAGCAGCTGCGCTTCCGCTCCGCGATCGGCGAGGTGCTCAGCCGCCAGTTCGCCGATGACCTCAGCCAGGATGAACGCGAGACGCTGAAGAACCTCGTGGCGGAACTGCGCAGCCAACACAGCCAGATCCAGCGGATCTACGGCAAGCTCAGCGAAAGCCTGAACACCTACGTCCAAAGCGACGACTACCGCCAATCGGTGCGGCTCCGGAAGGTGCTCCGGGAGGCCGAGCAGGCGATCCGGTCGCTGCCGTACGAGCGCGAACGCCCCGGGCTGGTCCGGGGGCCGGTCCTGTACAACGCGGGCTTCGAGTCCCTTGCCATGGTCAAGCTCTTCGACCCGGATGAATTCGCGGCGCCGCCGAAGCTCGCTGACCCGATCGCGTTCAGCGACTCGGACCGGGTCCGGTCGCCGCGGACCGGCAAGGCAAGCCCCGCGGCAATCCGTTCCGCCGTCGCCGGGTCAGCTACCCTGGCCGAGGCGTGGGAGCAGCTGCCGGCGGCGGACCGCCACATCAACTCCATCCGGGCCCTCCTCTCGCACGCGCTGCACCAGGGCGCCGGTTTCGACCGGGACGCCTGGCAGCCGCTGGACTTCGAACAAATCGACGGTTCCACCCGCACCGCCTACCTCCCCGTCGTCACGCTCACGAAGGACTGAAGATGACCGACCTCCCGCAGGAAACTCCCGGCGCCGAGCCTGGACCGGCCCCGGTACGCACCCCCGCCGACCCCTTCACCGTGACGCCCCGCGATACCTTCGTCGACGGCGCCGCGCTGTTTCCCGGCGACACCGGAGTGCTGCCGATGAAGGTCCGGCAGGCTCTGGTGAAGCTGCTCAAGGGTCCGTACATCGACGGCGGCCGGGACGAAAAGCTGTGGACCACGCTGCTGGATAACCAGCTGATCCTGCGCAGCCGGCTCTCCGAACTGTTCCTGGCGCTTCAGCTGGACCACGAACGCAAGGTCGCCGTGCTGCGCCCCGTGGACCCCGAGGCCATCGGCGGCAGCACGCGTTCCAGCATCCTGCGCCAGCAGCGGGCCTTGAGCCGGGTGGAGACCATCGTGTTGCTGCGCCTGCGCCTGCTCCTGGACCGCCACGTCACCGCCCAGACCGACCCCACCATCACCCGTGAGGAGATCGCCGACCTGGTGGCCCACTACCAGCCGGCCGGCCAGCAGGACGCCCTCCGCGATTCCGATGTCGTCAACCGCGCCATCACCAAGCTCCTGGCCCGCCAGTTGCTTCTCACCACCGGCCTGG
Organism: Arthrobacter sp.; assembly: GCA_035704125.1. Taxonomy (GTDB): domain Bacteria; phylum Actinomycetota; class Actinomycetes; order Actinomycetales; family Micrococcaceae; genus Arthrobacter. Next base: position 13,281 of record DASSXE010000258.1, on the reverse strand, counting down.
ACGAGGTCTACACCATCTCCAACGCACTGCCGCTGGCCCTGCCGTTCGAGAACATCGGCGACATCCCGGCCCACATTGAAGCCCTCGTGGCGGCCAGCACCGACCCCGCCGGTACAGCACCGCTGCTGGAGTTCGACGGCGGGAACGAGCCGAACACAGACGCGGATGAAGCAGAAGGCGACGACTCGGATTCCGCCCCCGGTGACCCGAGTGACGAAGACGACGACGGCGATGCCGCCCCGGGAGTGGCATCGGGCCTGTCGGAGCCGCGCGCTGAGCTGATCGAAGATCAGCTGCGCGGCGCAGGGGCGGGGGCGGCATCGCCGTCGGCGTCACCCAGCCACACCGAAGAAACCGAGGCAGCCAAATGAGCATCGCGACCATGCTCCCGCTGGGCGAGCTCACGAACCCCGGCCAGATGCGCCTGGCCCTGGTGCAGGTGGTCAACTGGGGAACATTCCACGGGGCGCATACGATGCACGTGGACCGCAACGGCACGCTGCTGACCGGCAACTCCGGGGTCGGCAAGTCGACGCTGTTCGACGCGATGCTGAGAGTCTTCGATGCCCGGCCGCGGTCCAACGAGGCCGCCGCGCAGCGGGCCGGCGGGGCGGTGGAGGACAAGCGGACCACGTTCACGTACATGCGCGGCAAGGTGGGGGACAAGGCCGTCGGCGAGGGCTCCGCCAGCGCGTTCCAGCGTCCCGGGGCCACCTGGTCCGCCGTCGCCCTGACGTTCGACAACGCCGCCGGGACCCGGGTGACCATCTCGGCCCTGTTCGACCTGCCGAAGAACGGCACGGAGTCCAGCGTGGGACGGTTCTATCTGATCGATAGCAAGCCGCTGGACCTGGCCGCGGTGGAGGGGATCGCGGAAAAGCGGTTTACGAAGTCCGCGCTGGACACGATTTTCCCGGACGCCCAGATCTTCGACGTCCACAAGGCCTTCGCCGAGCGCTTCCGCCGTCTGCTGGGGATCAACTCGGACCAGGCACTGCCGCTGCTGCGGGTCATCCAGGCCGGAAAAGGCCTCGGCGGCAGTGTCAACACCTTCTTCCGCGACCAGGTCCTGGATGCGCCCGCCACGCTCGCCGCCGCGGACGACGTCGTCGAGGAATTCAGCAACCTGATGTCCATCCGGCAGCGGCTCGAGGACGTCCGGCAGCAGCGCGACCAGCTGGCTCCGGTACCGGGTCTAAACATGGAATATGCGCAGTCGCTGCTGGATGCGAACCGGCTGCGCGAGCTCGCGGGTGAGGAATTCGAGGCCTACCGGCAGCAGCTGGCCGTGACCGTGCACGAAAAGACCCTGGCCCGGTTCAAGGACCTGGCGCAGGCCAAGGCCAAGGAACTAGCGGCCGAACGCGGCGTCCGGGACGGCCTGGCCAAGGAGCTGCGCCAGCTCGAGTCCGACTACAACAACCAGGGCGGCAACGCGATCTCCGCGATCGAACAGTCCCTGGAGAACGCCCGGGTGGGCCTGAAGCTCCGCGAACAGGTGGAGGAGGCGGCCCGCAAGGCCCTGACCGACGCCGGACTGCAGCTCGAGTGGACCGCCGCCGGCTGGGAACAGGCGCACGAACACGCCGCCGCCCGCTCCGCCGAGCTCAAGGACGGTTCCGAGGCGCTGAAGGAGCTGCGCTTCGAGGCGTTTGACAGCCACGCGGCCCGGAAACGGGAGCTGGCCGCGGCCCAGCAGGAACTGCTCTCGCTGAAGACCCGCAAGTCGCTTTTGCCGCCGTCGAGCATCGAGAACCGCAGCGCGATCGCGGCGGCCACCGGTATCCCGGAGGAGCAGATGCCCTTCGGCGGTGAGCTGATTGACCTCGCGGAAGGCCAGGAGCGGTGGCGGCCGGCGGCCGAGCGGGCCCTGCGCAGCCTTGCCACCACCCTGCTGGTGCCCGGCGAGCACTTCGCCGCCGTCACCCGGTACCTCAACGACCACCCGGTCCGCGGTGCACTCCGGGCGGTGGACATCTCCAAGCCGCTGGCCGGCGGCGCGCTGGCCGTGCAGGACGCGGCCGACGGCGATCTGCTGACCAAGCTGGACCTCCTCACCGCCGGACCGGGCGGCAGCGCCATCGCGGCCGCCGGGGACTGGATCCGGGAGCGGATCGCCCTGGACTTCGCCTACCCCTGTGTGGAGGACCCGGATGAGCTGGCAGGCCTCGACAAGGGCCTCAGCCTGGGCGGCGTGGTCAAACGCAACCGCCACACCGTGGAAAAGGATGACCGCTTCACGTCCCGGCAGGATTACGTGCTCGGCTTCGACAACGCCGCCAAGCTCGACCTGGTGGCGGCGCAGGTCGAGGAGTTGCAGCGTGACCTGGCCCGGGCCGCGGAACTCGCCCAGGACCGCGAGGAATCGCACCAGGGCATGACCCGCCAGCTTGAGGCTCTCCGCCGGGTGGCGGACGACCACCGGCCCTGGGAACAGGTCTCCGCAACCGTCGCGGCGGAGGAGCTGGCCCGGATCCAGCAGCGGCTTAAGGATGCGCTGGCCGCGCAGGCCGATCTGGAACCGCTGCGGGCCACCATCGAGACCGCCCGGCAAAGGCACCAGTCGAGCACCGAATCCGCTGCGGTGCTGCAGAGCGAATACAAGGCCCTGGACTCTCAGCTCAGCACCGCAGATTCACTGCTTGACGCCGCCCGGCAACGGCTGGCCCAGCAGCCCCCGTCGGCGGAGGCAGCGGCGGCGCTGGAACCTTACTTCGCGGGATTCGGCGATGTGCTGGAGATGCACGAACTGGACATCCTGGCGAACCAGGTCCGTACCCGGCTGCTGGCCGAACTTCACGCGGCCGAGTCCCGCGGGCAGGCCACCTCGGAGCGGCTCACCCGCATCTTCGAGGGCTTCGTCCGGGAATGGGGCACGGCCATCTCCGCCGACCATGGCACCACGATCGGCGCTGCCGGGGAGTTCGAGGCCCGCTACCACGCCATCGTCAGCGACGGATTGCCCGCGCAGGAGGCTGAGTTCCGGCAGTTCTTCAACCAGCGCACGCATGAGTCGTTCAGCACGCTGCTGCATCTGCTGGACGAGGAGCGCCGCTCCATCACCAGCCGGATCCTGCCGCTGAACGGCATCCTGTCCGAGGTGAACTTCCACGAAGGCAGCTTCCTGGAACTGGACATCAAGCAGACGCTGCCCGCGACGGCCAAACAGTTCAAGGACGCCATCCAGAACGCGCTGAAGGTCCGGCACTCCCGGCCCGGCAAGGCCGCCGCTGCCCCCGCAGGCCCCGCCGGGACGGGGACCGCCGGCGCGGAGCCGGACGACGACGTCGAGCTCACCACCCGGTACAAGTCGCTGGAAACCCTGGTGAAGCGGCTCGGCTCCCAGACCCCGGAGGACCGGCGCTGGCGTGCCGAGGTGCTGGATGTCCGCGGCCACCTGTTCATCCAATGCAAGGAGCACCGGGAAGTGGCCGGGGCCAAGGGCTCCGCCAAGGCCGGCGCGAACGGCGCGAACAAGACCGAGGTCTTCATGCACGCGGACACCGGCTCGATGTCCGGCGGCGAGCGGCAGCGCTTCACGGCCTTCATCATGGCCGCCGCCTTGAGCTACCAGCTGGGCATCGCCGAACAGGGGTTCACGACCTACGGAACCGTGATGATGGATGAGGCGTTTGTGCTGGCCTCGGAGGAATTTGCCGGCGCCGGGATCAAGGCGCTGCACGAATTCGGCTTCCAGCTGCTGCTGGCGGCGCCGGAAAACGTGATCGACCTGTCCCGGCACCTTGGCTCGGTCACCGAGATCCTCCGGGACAAGCGCACCAACCGCTCCGGCGTCCTCACCGCCCCGGTGATCACCCCGGGCGCCGGGGCGGAGGGCTCCTGGCGCTCCGAGGCGAACCCGGTGGACATCGTCCTGCGCTGACCCCCGACCCGGTCCGGGCTAGCTGCCCCGGACGCGGTCCATGAACTGGGCGGTCCGGGCGGTCAGCCCATCGATCTGCCGGAGCACGACGGCGGCCGGATCCGGGTTGATCTCGTTGACCGGCGGTTCCACCCGCACGTTGCGGCAGCAGCCGAAGTCCGCGCAGATCAGCGTGCCCACGGTGTTGCCGTTGCGGCCGGACTGGCCGGCCCGCCTGGCCACCCAGAGCAGCACGTCGTCTTTTGAATGAATGTCGCGGCACAGCTCGCAGAGCACGGCCCGGTTTTTCTTCGCGCCGCCCTCCGGGGCGCGGAGCATGATACCGATCGGCCCGTTCACGCCGGGGAGAACCAGATAGCCGCGCAGCGGCATCTTGCCGTCCCGCCAGCCGAGGAAGTCGAGGTTGTCCCAGTCCAGGCTGTCGAAGTTTTTGGGCAGATTGAGTTTCGCGGCCTCGGAGCGGCTGGCGTTGATGAACGACGAACGGATGCGGGCAGCGGTCATTTCTTGCATGTCGGAATCTTTCGGAATCGGAGAGCTCCTGCCCGGCGGTTCTGAAGCCGGGGGAAGTGGGCAGACGGGTGCCAGCCTGCGATTCCGGGACGGGGCCGGCTGCCGGGGTTTAGGCCGGGCCGGGGGTGATGGAACGGGCTGGCGACTGTGCGGGCGCGTAGCAGGCCACGGCGGCCACCCCGCTGACTGTGGCTGGAGCCATCGTCATGATGCCCACGCTCACTTCCCTCGTCGTTATGGATTCCTTCAGGCGCCGGGTCCGATGCGCCCGGCCCGGCCATCCTTGCAAATGCGCGGCCAGCTGTCCAGCTGCGTGCCGGCCCCAGGGCACCTTTCCCGGCGCCACCCGCCCGGTGCCAAGACGCCGCCGGGAGTTAACCGCCCGGGCCCCGGTTAGTCGACCGGCGGCGCTAGCGTGACGGCATGGCTGTGAACCTCTTGCACCCCGGCCCGGACGGGCGTCGGGTCTACGTCGCCCTGGGGGATTCCTTCACCGAGGGGGTGGGGGACCGCAGCAAGCGCCTGCCCAACGGGGTCCGTGGCTGGGCCGACAGGGTGGCCGAGAAGCTGGCGAAGGCCAGCCCGGGCTGGGAGTATGCGAACCTTGCCATCCGCAGCAAACGGCTCCGGCACATCATCGCGGAGCAGTTGGAACCCGCGCTGGCGATGCGCCCCACCCTGGTGACGCTGTACGCCGGCGGCAACGACTTGCTGGACCTCGGCACCGACATCGAGGACCTGATGGACGACTACGAATACCTCGTTGCGCAGCTCGTCGCCAGCGGCGCCGTCGTGGTGCTGTTCACCGGGTTCGACGTCAAGGTCTCGGTGCTGCTGGAGCCACTGAAACGCCGCAACACCCTCTACAACCGGCGCGTGCGGGAACTCGCCCACTGGTACGGGGCCGTGCTGGTGGACTACTGGGCCTTTGACGCCTTCCAGGACCCCCGGATGTGGGACAGCGACCGGCTGCACATGTCCAAGGCCGGACACAAATATCTCGCGGCCCAGGTCCTGGACCACCTCGGGGTGCCGCACAGCATTAGTCCCAAGGAATGGGAACCGCCGGCCAGGCTGGGCCTGCGCGATTGGGAACGCCGGCAGCGGCGCTGGGTGCACGACTGGGTCCTGCCCCTCTTCGGCCGGAAGATCCGCGGCATCACGCTGGGCGACCAGCTCAGTCCCCGATGGCCCCGGCCGGTCAAGGTTCCGGCCAAGGGTGGCCTGAAGAAGCTGCTGACTTAGCTGTCCAGCAGGTTCTCGTAGCCCGGTGCCACCCGCCCGGCGTGGAATTCTTCGACGTCGAAGTCCGCGACGCCGTTGACGTAGAACGGGTCCGCGGCGAGGGCGGCATCCAGGTCCGCGCGGTCCGCCGTCGACAGCAGCAGGGCTCCGGTGCGGGGAATCTTCCGCCCAGCCACCAGGAAGACGCCGCGGTCGAAGGCGTCCTGCAGCCAGGAGACGTGCGCCGGCAGGTGGAAGTCAACGATCTCTTCGGGGACCTTGTAGGTCAGGGAGACAACGTACATAGCGCCAGAGTATCGCGTGTCAGTGCGGCGCGGCAGGGCGTGGGCGCGACGGAAAACGCGCGACCAAAAGGAGTTGAACCGTCAAGCTTCCGGTCTCCTAGAATGGACTCATGACCGAACCGCGCTGGCTCAATGCCGACGAACGCCGTGCCTGGCTCGCCCAGCTCAGCATCAACACCTTGCTGCCGGCTGCCCTGGACACCCAACTGCACGCCGCGGGCAAGCTGTCGCTCTTCGACTACAACGTCCTGGCGATGCTCTCCGAGGCGGAGGGCCACTATCTGCCGATGAGCGAACTCGCGGCCCGGACCAGCGCCTCTCTGTCCCGTCTTTCGCACGTGGTCACCAAGCTGCAGAACCGGGGCTGGCTGGAACGCCGGCCCCATCCGGGCGACGCGCGCGTCACCACCGCGCACCTGACCGACGCCGGCATGGCCACCATCGCCGGGCTTGCCCCCGCGCACGTAGGAGCGGTCCGGGAGCTGTTCCTCGATGCGCTGGACCCCGACGACGTCGCGGACCTCGCCCGCATCGGCGAGAAGATCGTCGCCCGGCTGGACTCCTGCCACTGGATCCTTCGCGAGAACGGTCCCGCCTCCGCGGCGGGCTAGCCGCCCTTCTTGGTTGCTTCCGGCAACGGATGACAGACTGTCTGCATGGATTTCACCACCCGCTATGTTGCCCTCGGAGACTCCTTTACAGAAGGGGTCGGCGACGACGACCAGGGCCGCCCGAACGGGGTGCGGGGCTGGGCTGACCGGGTGGCCGAGCAGTTGGGCGCCACGGACCCCGGCTTCGGCTACGCCAACCTCGCCATCCGGGGCCGCAAATTGCGCCAGATCCTGGCCGAACAGGTTGATGCCGCCGTCGCGCTCCAACCCACGCTGGTGTCGATCTACGCCGGCGCGAACGACATCCTCCGGCCCAGAATCGACATTGACGACCTGCTGGTGGAGTACAACGAGGCCGTCGCGAAGCTGACCGCCACCGGCGCCACGGTGGTGATGTTCACCGGCTTCGACGCCCGCGGGTCCAAGGTCTTCAGCACCATGCGCGGCCGGACCGCGATCTACAACGAACTGGTCCGCGGGATCGCGGGGGACCACGGCGCCCTGCTCGTGGACTACTGGCGGTTCAGCGAGTACTACGACTGGGGGATGTGGGCCACCGACCGGATGCACATGTCCGCGGCCGGGCACACCAACATGGCCAAGCGGGTTCTGACCGTCCTGGCGCACGAACACTCGATCGACGTTCCGCCGATGGCCCCGGCGCCGGAGCTCAGCCGGTCCGAGGCGATCCGCGCCAACGCCCGCTGGGTCCGCGAATTCGCCGGACCCTGGGTGATGCGCCGGGTCACCGGCAAGTCCTCCGGGGACGGCCTGTCCCCGCGGTATCCTCAGCTCACACACCTGTAGGGCGCCCCGCAGGCGACCTGCACCCCCAGGCAAGGAGCAGCACCGGATGACCAGCAGCCCGCTCAGCTTTCCTCCCGGTTTCCTTTGGGGGTCGGCCACCGCCGCCTACCAGATCGAAGGCGCGGCCCGGGAGGGCGGACGCGGGGAGTCCATCTGGGACGTCTTTTGCCGCGTTCCCGGAGCCGTGGCGGACGGCCATAACGGAGACGTCGCCTGCGACCACTACCACCGCACGGCCGCAGACATCGGGCTGATGCAGGACCTGAACCTGGCCGCCTACCGCTTCTCGATTTCCTGGGCCAGGTGTATGCCGGACGGCGTCACGCCCAACCCGGAAGGGATCGCCTTCTACTCGTCGCTGGTCGATCAGCTGCTGGCGGCCGGGATCACCCCCTGGGTCACGCTGTACCACTGGGACCTGCCCCAGGCACTGGAGGACAAGGGCGGCTGGGCGGTCCGGGAAACCGCCGAACGGTTCGCCGAGTACGCCGCGGTCATGCATGAGGCGCTGGGGGACCGGGTGCGGTTCTGGACCACGCTGAACGAACCGTGGGTTTCTGCCTTCCTGGGATATGCCGCGGGCATCCACGCCCCCGGACGCCGTGACCCCAAAGCTGCCCTCGCGGCCGTCCACCACCTGCTGCTGGGCCACGGCCTGGCGGTCCGTGAGCTCCGCCGGCGTGATGGCGCTGCGACGTTGGGCATCACGCTGAACCTGACGGTGGCCGATCCGGCGGATCCTGCGCGGGAAGGAGACCGTGACGCTGCCCGGCGGGTCGACGGCCAGTCCAACCGGCTCTTCCTGGATCCCTTGTTCCGGGCGGAGTATCCGGCCGACGTGATGGCGGACGTGGCCCAGCTCGGGATGGCAGGAGTGGTGCGCCCGGGGGATCTGGAGCTGATTGCGGCGCCCCTCGACTTCCTGGGCGTCAATTACTACCACGGCGACGCTTTCACCACGGTGCAAGGCCAGGGGTCGGACCCTGCGTCTCCGCTGGTCGCGGCCGACGGCGTCCGGCCGGTGGCCCGCGGCCTGCCAGTGACCGGGATGGGCTGGGAGGTGCAGCCCGAGGGGCTGCGCAGGCTGCTGGTCCGGGTGCAGAGGGACTACACCGGTCCGGCCGGGATCCCGATCTACATCACCGAAAACGGCGCCGCCTACGACGACGAGCCGGACGACACCGGATTCGTCGACGACGAGAACCGGCGCAGCTTCCTGGAGCACCATCTGCGGGCACTTCACGCGGCCCTGGCCGACGGCGTCGATGTGCGCGGGTATTTCGCCTGGTCCCTGCTGGATAACTTCGAGTGGTCCTTTGGCTACCACCAGCGGTTCGGGCTGGTCCGGGTGGAGTACGACACACAGCGGAGGATTCCCAAGGCGAGCGGACTCTGGTTCGCCCGCGTGGCCGCGTCCAACACGCTGCCGGCCTGATACTCCCTTAGGCGCGGAAGCCCGGCGTCGCCAGCAGCCCGCCGTCGTTACGAACCGCGAGCACCTGCACATCCCAGCCGTCGGTGGCACGGTTGAGCATCGGCAGGCCGCCGGCCACAATCGCGGTGGCCAGCACATCGGCGGTCACCATGTCGGCCGCGGCGACGGAGACCTGCAGGAACTCGCTGGGGCCGGCGCCGCTGGTCCAGATGTGGTCGCCGCGCTCGGCGGAGCCTGAGGTGGCCAGTGACCGGTAACCCGTTCCGCCGCCCAACGGGTAGGCGGCAATCAGGGTCTCGCGGTCCTGGGGGTCCACGATCCCGGCCTGCCACGAGGCGGAGCTTCCCACGATCGGCGAGCCGGCCACCAGTACGTCGCCGCCGGCGTTCAGACACCAGTCGCTGAGCCCCGATGATTCCAAGGCGTGCCCGGCTTCCTGGACCGCGAAGCCCTTGACCAGTCCGGAGAGGTCAGGCACCCCGTCCGGACGTTCCGGGGTGAAGGCCCCCTCAGTGCGGAGGCGCCATTCGGCGGCTTCCGCGTAGCGGTCCCGGAAGGACGCCGAGGTCTCCCGCGGGGCGAGCTCGCGGCGCGCCACGCGGCTGGCCTCGGACTCCGGCCGGTACAGGCTGAAGCGGGCGTCGAGGTCCTGGAAGATGCATTCGACGTCGGCCGTCGCAGCAGCGAGGCGCTCCTCCGCCGCAGCCGGCCACCCGGCCGGGGGAACCGGCACGGTGAGGCTGATGACCGTTCCCATGCAGCTGAAGGTTTTCGCTTTCAGCGGCGGGAGCTGCAGGTCAGAGGTGGGCTGCATCGAGGGCCGCCTGGAGGGAGGTCAAGTAGGCGGAACTGGTCACGGTGGCGCCGCTGATGCTCTGGACGTTCGCCGACTGGGCCTTGAGCACCTCGGCCCGCAGCAAGGGTGCGGCACGGTTGCTGATCTGTACCGACCGCCGGTCCTCGTCCGTGAGCTGCAGGGCCGTGACATCCGTAATCTTCCCGCCGCTCACGCTGACCTGCACCTGGACCGAGCCGAAGCGGGTCTGCACCGCGTCACCGGTGAAGGTGCCGCCGGCGGTGGATGAGCCGGACGATCCCGAGCCGGCGGTGGATCCTGCCTGGCCCGAGCTGCCGCCGGCACTGGTCGATCCCGAGGGAGCTGAGGAGCCGGAGGACTGGCTTCCGGTCGAGGCCCCGATGCCGGCCTTGGCGGACCCGGTACCGGTGGATCCCGCCGATGTACCAACGGCGCTCGCCGATTCTGCCACGTGGGCTCCGGACTGCCAGCCGGCCAAAAGGATCCCGGCGGAAGCCAGGGTCGCTGAAACTACTGCGCGAATTCTCACCAGTCAAACCTTTCGTAGTGGAGTTGCTCTTCCCGCACGCCGGCCCGGCGCGCGTCATCGAGGACGTTTTGGGCCCATTTGTCCGGTCCGCAGACGTAGACGTCGGCGTTGGCCAGGTCGGGGGCGTAGCTGGCCAGGCGGTAGCCGGCACGGGACTCGCTTTCCGGCAGCCAGGTGGTGACGCCCCGTGGCCGGCGCCCGGTGAGGTGGAACAGCGTCGCACCGCGGCGTTGGCAAAGGTCGAGGACTTCGTCCCCCAGGTAGAGCCCGGACTGGTTGTGTCCCCGCAGGATCACCGTGGCTTCACCAGGTGCGAACGGCGTACTCTCCAGCAGCGCACGGATGGGGGTGATGCCGATGCCGGCCCCGATCAGGACGACATGCCGGCGGCTCCGGGACGCGGAACTGAACAGCCCGTACGGTCCCTCGACCGCCACCCTGGTGCCCGGCTTCAGCCGGGCCAGGGCGGCCGAGCCGCGGCCCAGGTTGCGGACCGTGATCCGCAGCCGGCCACCGCCATCGGCGTCGAAGGTCAGCGGCTCGGCCGAGAGGCTGAACGGGTGCGGGTGCCACCACTGCCCGGGGGCGAGAAACCGCCAGATGAAGAAGCGGCCGCCGCTGCCGGCCAGTTCATTCAGGTGCCGGCCGGTCATCTCGATACTGACGACGCCGTGCCCCGCGGAGACCACGCGGCTGACCCGCAGTTGGTGCCGGACCGTCGCGACAATCGGCTCGAGCAGCCGGTAGTGGGCCAGGGCGGCGCCGGTGCCGATGCACACGGCCAGCCAGTACCAGCGCTGCCAGGTCCCCTCGGCGAAGAGGCCGCCGACGCTGAACTGGTGCGGCAGGGAGGTGAGCACCGCGGCGTAGGTCAACAGGTGCACCGCGTACCAAAACTCGTAAGGGAAACGACGCCGGACTGCTACCAGGGACGTGACGACGACGGCGATGAACAGGACCGTGGAGACGTAGGCCAGCCACATGTCGGGCACCTGGACCCACAACGCAACGGCCTCACTGACCGGATCCAGGCCGTCGGCCATGCCGTACCCGATGGCCAGGAGGAGCCCGTGGCCCAACAGGAGATACAGGGACGGTTTCCCGAGTTTGCGGTGGAATTCCAAGGCCCGGTCGTGGCCGACGGCCCCGTCAATGATGGGCAGCCGTGCGGCGAGGAGCAGCATGAGCAGCACCAGGTCCATGCCGGCGAGTCCGGCGACGATCCCCACGGCCGTGAAGGCGCCGGCGACTGTCGAGAACCCGGACGCGCCGCCGTCGGCAAGCCAGAGAGCGATGGCGCCGGCCAGCGACGACCAGGCGATGACGGTAAGGAGGTCACCCCTGAACATCCGCCTCCGGTGCTGTCCCGCGAACGGATTGCCGCCGGCTCCGGCCCTGCGGGCTGCGGGCTGCACTGCAGTCTGGGTTGATGTGTTCATGAATCCAGAATCTTCCCGTTGCCTTTCATTTTGCTGTGAAAGAACTGCGGCCCGCTTATGACTTCCCCGTGGATGCCCCATGCTGACTTATACACCCTGCAACCGCCGGATTGGTCTTTAATTCCGCAAGCTCGTAGACTTGGTAGGCGCTAGGTGGCGCGGAGCGTGTGCAATTGCTCCGGTTGGCGGTAAGTCTGCAGTGCAGACGGGTCCGCAGGCCGGTAGTTAGGGGCTCAAGTTGCGCGCATTCCTGTATCCGCCCAGCATCCCGGTACCGCAGTGATGGCTCTCAGCTCTCACCGCCGGTTGCCCTGGACCCCCTGTTAGCCCTGTTCTGAACCCGGTTTTCCCGGTGGTTCGGAGCCGGCGAAGCGGTGGGGGTTGGAAGCGGACGCTGCCTATCGCACGGTTACGCGGAACTCCGCCAGCCGTTTCATTTTATTTTCATGAGGAGAGTCGTCATGGCAGCACACTGCCAGGTGACCGGAGCCGAGCCGGGCTTTGGACACAGCATTTCGCACTCGCACCGACGCAACAAGCGTCGGTTCGACCCGAACATCCAGAAGAAGCGCTACTGGGTTCCGTCCCTGCGCCGTAATGTCACCCTGCAGGTTTCTGCACGTGGCATCAAGACCATCGACGTACGTGGCATCGACGTTGTCGTAGCCGCCATCCTGGCACGAGGAGTGAAGCTCTAGTGGCAAAGGACAAGGACGTACGTCCGATCATCAAGCTCAAGTCGACCGCGGGCACGGGTTACACCTACGTGACGCGCAAGAACCGTCGTAACGACCCGGACCGCATGGTCCTGCGGAAGTACGATCCCAAAATCCGCCAGCACGTCGAATTCCGAGAGGAGCGCTAAACACATGGCTAAGAAGTCAATGATCGCTAAGAACGAACAGCGTAAAGTCATCGTCGAGCGTTACGCCGCCAAGCGCCTCGAACTGAAGAAGGCTCTGGTTGACCCCAACTCGACCGATGAAGCACGCGAAGCCGCACGCCTCGGCCTGCAGAAGCTGCCCCGCAACGCTTCGCCGGTCCGCCTGCGTAACCGCGACATCATCGACGGCCGCCCCCGCGGTACGTTCCAGAAGTTCGGTATCTCCCGTGTTCGCTTCCGCGACATGGCTCACCGCGGTGAGCTCCCGGGCATCACGAAGTCTTCCTGGTAATTCAGTACCCCTGATTCCAGTGGCTTGAGAAGGGCCGGCAACCTCACGGTTGCCGGCCCTTCCGCTTTTAACGGCGGTACGGGTTCAACGCACGACCCTCAGTGACGCAAGGCACACTCCCCGCCAACGACGCCGGTCCCACCGGATTGCCCGTTTCCGGCCCGCAGTGGCGCGGAATTCCGGCGTTTTTTGATCCCGGCTGGTGGTGTGGGGGTCGATTTGTGTGGGGTCTGGTTGGTGTGTAAAGTAGTTCGAGTCGCCGCCGCTGAAGCGGAAAGATAGCGACCGACCCCCTTGATAACGGCCTGGAAAATGGTTCGCATGTTTGCGTGCTGATTTCGGGTGGGGACCTGCTTGTGAGTCTGGAATCCGCAGAGATGCGGATTTGCAAAGGCTTCCGGGTTCGGGTAAGTTTGAAAAGTTGCTCCGGAGCGAGTCGCGGCCGAAATGTTGGTTGTGGTGGTGCCGGGTGTGTCTGTTGTTTGAGAACTCAATAGTGTGCCAAGTTTGTTGATACCAATTTATTGTATTGAATTGGTTGAA
>DASSXE010000213.1:0-15922 GCA_035704125.1 Arthrobacter sp. | reverse complement strand
TTAGATGCCGAGCATCTTCCGGATGACCTTGGCGTCGCCCTTGAAGACGATCTTGTCGCCGGCGAGGCGGCGGGTCAGCCTGGAGGACTTGTGCTCGAGGTAGTGGCGGCGGTTGGCCTGCTGGCGGCGCAGCTTGCCGCTGCCGGTCAGCTTGAAGCGCTTCTTAGCACCGCTGTGGGTCTTCATCTTCGGCATGGGAACCGATCTCCTTACGTATCCGCAGAACAGGTCTGCAGTCTTTCGCGCAGCCACCCCTGCGGGCGGCGTGCTGGTTGCCTACTGCCGGACCTTGCAGTCCGGCAGCCGTGAATCAGTTGGTCTTCTTGCTGCCGGGCTTCGGGGCGGCCTTGGGAGCCGCCGGCCGTGCCGCCGGCTTGGGAGCCGCGGGCCGGGCTACCGGCTTGGGCGCCGCCATCGGCTTGGGGGCAGGCTTGTCCGCGGCAGGCTTCTCGGCGGCCGGGGCCGCCTCGGCAGCAGGCTTCGGAGCAGCCTTGAGGGCGGCAGCCTTCGGAGCCGCGGCCTTCGGTGCAGCAGCCTTCGGCGCCGCGGCCTTCGGTGCAGCCGCCTTGGGGGCTGCGGCCTTCGGTGCTGCGGCCTTCGGAGCCTCGGGCGCCTTGGGAGCCTCTGCTTCGGGAGCCTTGGGGGCTTCCTCCTGCTTCGGCTGCTCAGCGGCCGCGCCGGCCTCGGGAGCCGCTTCTGCCGCTGAAGCCTCGGGGGCTTCCGCCTCGGGTGCCGCCGGGGCGGATTCCTCGGCTGCCGGCGCTTCGGTCCGGACCTGGTAGCCCTCCGGGAGGAGGTCGGCCAGGGACTGCGTCAGGGGCGCCTCGGGACCGGAAGTGTCAACCCGGCCGCCACCGGAAGCCTTGGCTTCGTTCTCGGCCTTGGCTTCGGCACGCTGCGTTGCACGGCGGGCTTCGGCTTTCGCTTCTGCCTTGTTCTTCAGCGGTCCAACCACCATGACCATGTTGCGGCCGTCGATGCGCGGGCTGGATTCCACGACGCCAACCTCGGCGACGTCCTCGGCGAAGCGCTGGAGCAACCGGATGCCCATTTCGGGGCGCTGCTGCTCACGGCCGCGGAACTGGATCATGGCCTTGACCTTGTCGCCGGCGCCGAGGAAGCGCAGTGCGTGCCCGCGCTTGGTCTCGTAGTCGTGCGTGTCGATCTTGAGGCGGAAACGGATTTCCTTCAGGACCGTGTTGGTCTGGTTCTTCCGCGCCTCGCGTGCCTTGACGGCGGCTTCGTACTTGTACTTGCCGAAGTCCATCAGCTTGCACACCGGAGGCTTGGCCTGCGGTGCAACTTCAACGAGATCAAGATCGGACTCGGCAGCCAAACGCAGGGCATCCTCAATACGGACAACGCCTACCTGTTCGCCTGCAGGGCCGACCAGCCGCACCTCGGGGACGCGGATACGCTCATTGATTCTTGGCTCGCTAATGTTAAAGCTCCTGTGATCGTGGGGTACTTCGCCGGCAAAAGAAGAAGGCCTCCAATTGCCGGGAGCAATCGAAGGCCTCGAAGATCGGAACTGCCTGCCTCCAGTGGAGACGGCATGCGTTTCCCCGGAGCATGGTGCCTCGGTGAAATGCCCGACCAGGTACCCGGCAACCTTGATTCCAGGGGAATACGCGCGGCTGACGCGGGTGGGAGAGAACTCCGCTTGCAAACTGAATCCCGATTCTACTGAAATCTGTGCGATTCCGGCAAAATAACGACATCCAGTCGGTCTGTGACAAGCTTACCAGCATGAGCACATCAGAAGGTAATTCCCACGTTTACCAGCCGGCAGACGCCCAGGGGGACGTTTCCCAGCAGATCCGCGACATCTCCGAGGTCCCCGCGATCGAGGTCATCACCACCGCCGCCGTGCACTTGATGAGCGCCGCCGCGGTGAAGCTCGGCCTCGCCGCCGAGGACAACGCCGAGGAACTCAAGGACCTGGACGAGGCCCGCAAGCTGATCACGGCCCTGGCCGGGCTGGTCACCGCCGCGGCACCCGAAATCGGCTCCCAGCACGCCGGTCCCTTGCGTGATGGCCTGCGCTCCCTGCAGCTGGCCTTCCGCGAAGAATCCGTGATTCAGGATGCTCCGGGCAAGGGCCCGGGCGAGAAGTACACCGGCGCGGTGAACTGATTCCCTCCGGGGGCATTTTTACTCCCGACGACGGCGGCGGACGGACCAAGCGGTCCGTCCGCCGTCGTCGTTAACCCGTCGTTCCGGCTGTTGAGTTCCGGCCGCCGCGTTCAGGCCGCGGCGAGCCGCCGCCGTCGTCGTTGCTGCAGCACCAGCCCGACCAGGCAGAGGACCACCCCGGCGGCGCCTACGGAGACGAACCCGGCGCCGGCGCCCACGCCGTCGATGAACAATCCGGCCAGCGGCGCGCCCAGCGCCACCCCGCCGGTCAGGGCCGAGCCGTACCAGCCCATGGCCTCGCCGCGGCGGCCCTCGTCGACGAGTTCGGCGACCTTTTCCGATGCCGCGGAGAGCACCGGGGCGCAGAGGACGCCGGGCAGCAGTGACAGCAGCGCCAGCGTCCAGGTGTCATGCGCGAAGGCCATCGGCAGCGTGAGGGCGGACATGCCCAGCAGCAGCAGTACCGGCGATACGGGCCGGTGCATGGCGCCGTAGACGAGCCCGCCGACCACCGAGGCCGCGCACCATAACAGGAAAACCAGGCCGATCTCGGCCTGGTGGCCCCCGGTCTGCAGTGCCGCGACGATGCCGACGTCGGTACCGCTGAGTACCATCCCGGCGCCGGCCGCGACGGCGAACACCGCGGCGACGGCGGCAGTGAACCAGGCGAAATTGTGCCGGACCCGGTGCCGGAGGCCCAGGCGTTCCTGCCGGCGCTGCTCCGCCGCCGCGAGCGGGGCCAGCTCCGCCGCCGCCTCCTGCAGGTGCGCGGGCGCGGCCGCGACAACGGCGGCGCCGGCACCTTCCTGCTGGTCCGCCTCGAACCCGGCTTCCGGTTCAGCATCCGTGGCAGCGCTCCGCGTCGGCGGGTTCATCCACATCAGGAACAGCCCGGACAGCGACGTGGCGACCCCGACGACGCCGAGGCCCAGCACGGAGAAGCCGGCGGTCGCGACGATGGCACCGGCGGCCGGACCGATCATGAAGACCAACTCGGTGCTGATGGCGTCCAGCGCGAACGCCGTGCGGCGCTGCTCGCCGGTGGCCAGGATGCCCAGGGACTGGCGGACGACGCTGAAGATGGGCAGCGTGAGCAGGCCCCCGACAAACACCAGGGGCAGCAGCAACTGGTAGCCCACGTGCGGTGCGATCGTCCAGATCACGGTCTCGGACAGCACCGACGGGATGAGGGCCCGGCGCAGGCCCACCGTGTCCACCCGGCGGCCCCGCCACGGGGCGCCGACGGCTATTCCGATGGTCATGACGGCGGCCGCGGCGCCGGCCGCGGCATAGCCCTGCCCGAGGGTAAGGACGATGTGCAGGGTCAGGAGTACCCCGGCCGCGGAGTGCGGGATGCGGGCCACCATGCCCACGAGCAGCAAATTCCTGACCGGCCGTACGGCCAGCAGGTCACGGTAGAGCGCGAAGTTCACGGGACTGCATTCCTTTGGGTACTGCCCGGGGCAGCACCGGGACGTCTCCGGGGCAGCCGTCGGTTACGGTGCTGCGCGCTGCAGCTTGATTTCGATCGAGTCAACCCGCTCGGCAAATGTTTCATTCCGGGCCCAGCGGTCGTTGAGCCCGGCCACCAGCGACTGCACCGCGGCGGCATCGAGCCCGTCTTCAAGGTACAGCACCACCTTCAGTTCCGGCCCTGCCCCGCCGCCGGGTAGTTGACTGCCGCCGGCCTGCGCGGACGCCACTCCCCCGCCGGGCCGGAGTTCGACGCGGCGCAGCGCCGGGACCCCGGACGCTGCCGCAGCGACGGCGTCCGCCACCGCCGGATCCCGGTAGCTGGGCGTCCAGGGGTGCTGCTGGGCCAGTGCCCAGACCGCCGGGCGGCGCACCACGAAGGTCGCGGCCGAGCCGGGGTCCAGCACCAGCAGTTCAGCGTTCTCGGCCACCGCCGAGAGCGCGGCGCGGGCCGCGTAGACGGCCACCGGCCGTGCCTCGGGGTGCCAGGCGGAGAGGTTCGCGGCCGAGGTGAACACCGGCAGGACGGTCCGCCCGTCCGGGGCTTTGAGCGTCACGAGGGCCATGTCCGCCTGCTTGTCCCCGTGCAGCTCCACGCCGTGGGCGCCGGCCACGGCCGTGCCTTCCTCGGCGAGGCTGGCGAGGATCGGGACGAAGACCCGGGCGGTGGCCAGCGCCGCGACGACGCCGGCCTCGTCTCCGGTCCCGGCGGCCAGCGCTTCAAGCGCCGCCAGGTAGCCGGCGTCGGCTGCGCCGTCGTCGTCGTCGAAGTTGTGGATCGTCGCGTCGTCGCCGCTGAGGCTGCGGCCGGCCCAGGGCTGGCCGGCTGAATCCGCCGCACCTCCGGCGCCGGCGAGGGCCGCGGCGATGTGGCCCGGCAGGGGGCGGCCGGCGGGTTGGGAGCTGGGCTGCATGGCGGAGACGGGCTAGCGGCGGCCGGCGGCGTCGAGGGCTTCGGGCAGCGTGAAGTTCCCGTTGTAGAGGGCTTTGCCGATGATGGCGCCTTCGACGCCCAGCGGGACCAGGGAGCGCAGGACCTTGAGGTCTTCGAGGCTTGAGATTCCGCCCGAGGCGACCACCGGCTTGCCCGTCTTCTCTACCATCTGGCGCAGCAGTTCGACGTTGGGACCCTGCAGCGTGCCGTCCTTGGTGACGTCGGTAACGACGTACCGCGCACAGCCGGCCTCCTCCAGGCGGCCGAGTACCTCCCAGAGGTCGCCGCCTTCCTTCGTCCAGCCGCGGCCGGCGAGCGTGGTGCCGCGGACGTCCAGGCCGACGGCGATCCTGTCGCCGAAGCGTTCGATCACCCGGTCTGTCCATTCCGGGTTTTCCAGCGCGGCGGTACCGAGGTTCACGCGGGCGACGCCCAAGCCAAGGGCGCGCTCGAGGGATTCGTCGTCGCGCAGGCCGCCGGAGAGCTCCACCTTGATGTCCAGCCGGCCGACGACCTCGCGCAGCAGTTCCGCGTTGGACCCGCGGCCAAAGGCTGCGTCCAGGTCCACAAGGTGGACCCATTCGGCGCCTTGTTCCTGCCAGTTGAGGGCCGCCTCCAGCGGCGTGCCGTAACTGGTTTCGCTGCCGGCTTCGCCCTGCACCAGGCGTACGGCCTGGCCGTTGACGACGTCGACGGCGGGCAGCAGTTCGAGTACCGGCAGCGGGTTTTCGGTGGTCATCGTCAGGTCCTCACGGGGTCGGGAGTGCACAGTAGTCGGGGTGCAGGGGGCTGCGCCGGGCTCAGGAGCCCGGCAGGGTCAGCAGGTAGGCGGCCAGCAGGGACATGCCGGCCAGGACGTAAAACACGATCTGGACCCAGAGCGGACTTTTTTGCTGGCGGAAGGACAGTGCGCCGCCCACCAGCAATCCGGCGAGGCCCATCAGCACGAGCGACCACATCTAGGCGGTCGCTTCCGGGCCGGCATCCGGGGACCCGGACACGGGGGTGCCGCGGAGGCCGTCGACCCAGTTGCGCAGCAGGCGGGCACCGGCGTCACCGGATTTCTCCGGGTGGAACTGGGTGGCACACAGGGGGCCGTTTTCCACGGCGGCGATGAAGGGTGCGCCGTGTTCGGACCAGGTCACCAGCGGGGCCGCCATCCTCGGCTGGATGACGTCGAAGTCCCAGTGCTGCACGCCGTAGGAGTGGACAAAGTAGAAGCGTTCGTTCTCGACCCCGGCGAACAGCCGGGAGCCTTCCGGAACCGCGACGGTGTTCCAGCCCATGTGCGGGACGACGTCGGCCGGCAGCAGCTCCACCTTGCCCGGCCACTCCCCCATGCCCTCGGCGACGGTGCCGTGCTCCACGCCGGCGTCGAACAACACCTGCAGCCCGACGCAGATCGCGAGCACGGGCCGGCCGCCGGCGACCCGGCGCCCGATCATCCGGATGGCGTCGACGGCCTTGAGTTCGTTCATCACGGTCTCGAAGGCACCGACGCCGGGGACCACCAGCCCGTCGGCATTGAGCACGTCCTCCGGCCGTGAGCTCAGCAGGACCTCCGCACCGGCGCGTTCCAGGGCGCGGACAGCCGACCGGACGTTCCCCGAGCCGTAGTCGAGGACGGTGACGGTGGGTTTGCCCTCCGGTGAGGCCGGCTTCCGGCCCGCCCCGGGATCGATGATGGCGCCGTCCTTGAGTACCTTCCCGGTCACAGCGCACCCTTGGTGGAGGGAATACCCTCGACCCGGGGATCCGGCTCGACCGCGGCGCGGAGGGCCCGGGCAAACGCCTTGAATTGGGCCTCAACGATGTGGTGCGGGTCCCGTCCGGCGGTGACGTTCATGTGCAGGCAGATACCGGCGTGCAGGGTGATCGCCTCGAAGACGTGGCGGGTCAGCGAACCGGTGAAGTGCCCGCCGATCAGGTGGTACTCCTGCCCGGCGGGTTCGCCGGCGTGCACCAGGTAGGGGCGCCCGGAGACGTCGACGACCGCGTGGGCCAGCGCCTCGTCCAGCGGAACCGTTGCCTCGCCGAAGCGGCGGATCCCGGCCTTGTTGCCCAGCGCCGTGCGCAGCACCTCACCGAAGGTGATCGCGACGTCCTCCACCGTGTGGTGGACGTCGATGTGGGTGTCCCCCGTGGCTTTGACGGTCATGTCGATCAGCGAGTGCTTGCTCAGCGCCGTCAGCATGTGGTCGTAGAACGGCACCGAGGTGCTGATGTCCGAGACGCCGGTGCCGTCCAGGTCGATCTCGACCAGCACGGAGGACTCGCTGGTGGTCCGTTCGAGGCGTGCGGTCCGGGCCGGGGCAGCAGCTGATCCGGTGGTGCTCATGTGGGTGTCCTTTGTATGGGCGAAGCCCGGCAAACGCCGGCGGTGGGCGATCCTGGATTAAGTCTAGGCGCGCAGCGCCCGGGGGCCGGCCAGGATGCGTTCGAGGGCCTGCAGGAAAGCTGTGGTTTCGGTCTCAGTGCCGGCCGTGACCCGCAGGTGGCCGGGAATGCCGACGTCACGGATCAGCACGCCCGCCTCCAGGAGCTCCTGCCAGACCCGGTGCGGGTCGTCCAGGCCGCCGAAGAAGACGTAGTTCGAGTCCGACGCCGCGGGCTTGAGCCCCAGGCGGGTCAGCTCGGTAACGATCCTGTCCCGCTGGCGTTTGATGTCTTCGACGTCGGCCATCAGGGCTACCCGGTGCCGCAACGCGGCCAGCGCGGTGGCCTGGGTGATCGCCGAGAGGTGGTACGGCAGCCGGACCAACCGCAGTGCGTCCGTAACCTCCGGGGCCGCCGCCATGTAGCCGATCCGGGCACCGGCAAGCGCGAAGGCTTTGCTCATGGTGCGGGATACGATCAGGCGCTCCCGGCCGGGCAGCAGGGTCAGGGCGCTGGGCGTTCCTTCGTGGGCGAACTCGTGGTACGCCTCGTCAACGATCACGATGGTCTGGCTGGCTTCCCCGGCTTCGTAGACGGACTCGACCACGTCCAGGCCAAGGCCTGTTCCGGTGGGGTTATTGGGCGAGCAGAGGAAGACGACGTTCGGCTGCAGCTCGCGGACCTGGCGGGCGGCCGAGTCGGCGGTCAGGCTATAGCCCTCGCCGCGTACGCCCACGATGTAGCCGGTGTCGGTGCCGGCGGCCAGCAGCGGGTACATGGAGTATGTGGGCGGAAACCCGAGAGCGGTGCGTCCGGGACCGCCGAAGGCCTGAAGGATCTGCTGTAGGACCTCATTGGACCCGTTTGCGGCCCAGATATTCCCGGCGTCCAGTCCGTGGCCGAGGTACTCGGCGAGGCCCTCACGCAGTTCGGTGAATTCCCGGTCCGGGTAGCGGTTCAAGCCGGCCGCCGCTTCCGTGACGGCCTCGGCAATTGCGGCCCTGACATCGGCCGGGACCCCATGGGTGTTCTCGTTGACGTTCAGCAGGATGGGTACGTCCAGCTGCGGCGCGCCGTAAGGGCGCAGGCCCCGCAGGTTTGTCCGGAGGGGAAGTCGGTTGAGGCGCTCAAGCTGATCAGTCACTTACCTAGTTTAAGTGAGAGCCGGCCCTGCCCCGAAACCGTGAACGCCGGACGGTTCGCCTTCCTTGCCGGTTTCCGGCTAAGAGGTGGGCACGTAGAGCTGCTGGCCGGGCTGCACCCGGGCGGCATCGAGGTTGTTCAGCTGCACGATGTCTGCAACGACATCCCGGGGGTCGCGCTCCGGCGAGACGCTGCCCGCGATGCTCCACAGCGACTCACCGGGCTGGACCGTGACCGTGACCGTCGGCGTGGCCGCGAGTTCCGCAGTGGAATCGGCGGCCTTCGCCGGAGCGGTCAGGAAGCCCGCGAGGGAAAGAACCAAGGCAGCCAGCAGGATCAGCGGCAGTCCGATGAAGACGAACTTGCCCCTGCGGGTCAGCCGCAGCGGTGCCTGCCTGGCTGCGCGCACGGCGGGACGGCCGGAGCGGGACACCTGTGAACCGGTAAAAGCGTTTACTGCTGACATGATCTGAGCCCTCCTGGACTTGTCTGTGCCGCCCGGCGTACTCCTCGTACCCGCCGCCAACCGGCCGAACCATCAAACGCGAGTCCCGACCGCCGCCCCTGGAGGCGGCTGCCCGAACCGAAGATCGAACTAGGCATCGAACTGAACATCGAACACAAACTCGAATACTTAGGGACCCTACGATCCCCACGATTCGAACACATCTTCGAACATCGATGTTCCATTTTTAGCACCTATGAACGAACATTGTCGAGACTCGCTAGAACAAATGTTTGAAAAACCGTGATGGCTGACCTATTTTTGAAGCACAGGACCTGCTGAAAACGCCCTGTTGTTCAGGACTCTTTCGGCATTGGTGCTGCGGGACAACCACTTTGGTGATCAACAGCAGTCAATACGCAGGCACTGACATTTTTGGGAACGGCAAGAAACAGACCGTCCAGCGGGCGGCAAAAGCGGAAGGCATGGCGAACATGGCAGCACAAGCCACCGGCGGGAGGGCGGCACAGCGCGGCCCCCAGGCTGCCCGGGCGCCCAAGAGCCTCACGGTCCGGCAGAAGAAGATCCTGGAGACCATCCAGCGGTCCGTGACGGACAACGGCTACCCGCCCTCGATGCGCGAGATCGGCGATACCGTCGGGCTCGCCAGCCTTTCCAGCGTCACCCACCAGCTCTCCCAGCTGGAGAAACTGGGCTACCTGCGCCGGGATCCCAAACGGCCGCGTGCCATGGAAGTGCTGATGCCCCTGACCCTTGACGAGGGCAGTACCCGGATCTCCGGCGTCGAGCAGCCCAGCGGCCTGCGGGCCGTTGGCGGCCTCGCGGTCTCGGAGCTGGCCAGCGCCACGGACACGGCCATGGTGCCGTTCGTGGGCCGCATCGCCGCCGGCGGACCGATCCTGGCCGACCAGGTAGTGGAGGACGTCATGCCGCTGCCGCGCCAGCTGGTGGGGCACGGCGAGCTGTTCATGCTCAGGGTCGCGGGTGATTCCATGATCGATGCGGCGATCTGCGACGGCGACTGGGTGGTCGTGCGGCGCCAGAACGACGCCGTGAACGGCGAGATCGTGGCCGCCCTCCTCGATGACGAGGCGACGGTCAAAACGTTCCGCCAGCGCGACGGCCACACCTGGCTGCTGCCGCAGAACACCCAGTACGAACCGATCCTCGGTGACCACGCCGTCATCATGGGCAAGGTCGTCTCGGTCCTCCGCTCGCTCTAGGGTTTCCTAGCGGTCCGCTTCCTTGGCGAGGCGCTCGAGGGCGGCGACGGCGACGGCCGGCTCGGTGGTCGGCCAAAAGGGTGGCAGCGCCGCGCGGAGGAAGCCGCCATAGCGTTCGGTGGACAGCCGCGAGTCCAGGACTGCCACCACTCCGCGGTCCGTGGTGGTGCGGATCAGCCGGCCGGCGCCCTGCGCGAGCCGGATGGCCGCGTGCGTGGCTGAGACACTCATGAAGCCGTTGCCGCCGGCCTGCGCCACGGCCCGGGACCGGGCGGTCATCAGCGGGTCGTCGGGCCGCGGGAACGGGATCCGGTCGATCACCACAAGCCGGCAGGAACTGCCCGGAACGTCGACGCCCTGCCAGAGCGACATGGTGCCGAACAGGCAGGTGTCCGGTTCATCGGCGAACTGCTTGACCAGCGCCGTCATGGTGGACTCGCCCTGGCACAGGATGCTCAGCCCCAGCCTCGGACGCAGCGCTTCGGCGGCTTCCTCGGCGGCCCGGCGGGACGAGAAGAGGCAGAGGGCTCCGCCGCCGGATGCGCGGATGAGCTTCTCCAGCTCATCCAGGGCCTCCGGCGAGGTGCCGCGGCCGGGTTTGGGCAGATGTTTGGCAACGTAGAGGATCCCCTGCTTGGGGTATTCGAACGGGGACCCGACGTCGACGCCGGTCCAGCTCGGCGCGCCGGGACCGACGAGGCCGAGGCCTCCCGCCGCCGGTTCGAAAGCGGAACCGATGGCCAGGGTGGCGGAGGTCAGCACGACGGTGTGGTCGGCGAACAGTCCCTCCCGCAGCCGCCCGGCGACGCTGAGCGGCGCCACGTTGATCAAGGCAGGCGCCGAGTCGTCCGGCTGCGAGTAGCCCTGTTGCGGGTCGAAGCTGCTGTTGCGGGAGAACCACACCACCTCGCGGTTCTCCTTGGCGGCGAGCAGCCGTTCACAGAGTTCCAGGATCACCATTAGGCGGGACCGCGCCAACTGCCTGCCGCCGTCGGCCGTCGTCGAACTGTCGCCCTTGGAATCGGACAGCGCGGCACGGCAGGCATCGCGCAGCTGGTCGACGCAGTCGAGTTGCTCGGTGTTGAGCCCGTTCGGCATCAGCCCGCTGGGGACCCCGGCCAGGGCAAGTTCAAGGTTGGCCGCCGCGTTGTTCAGCGCATCCACGGTGATGCCGGTGTGCTTCCTGGCCCCCGACGCGGCGGCGTGCACCATGGCGACGGAGAGCTGCCCGGACACGGCGCCGGTCACCCGGTCCTGCAGTTCGTGCGCCTCGTCCACCACCACGACGTCGTATTCCGGCAACACCGCCAGGCCCTCGAAGGCGCTGACGGCCAGCATGGCGTGGTTGGTGACCACGACGTCGGCGTCGGCCGCGTCCTGCCGGGCCAGCTCGCTGAAGCACTCCGCGGCCAGCGGGCACTTCTGCGCGCCGAGGCACTCCATCGACGTCACCGAAACCTGGCGCCAGGCGCGGTCGGTCACGCCAGGCAGCAGCTCGTCGCGGTCCCCCGTCCGGGTCTCCTCAGCCCACTCCCGCAGCCGGACCACTTCCTTGCCCAGCTGGGAGGACGGGCCGCCCATCGCGGCGGCAAAATGCGGCACCGAGGTGTCCTCGCCGAGCGAGAACAACTGGCCCTCCGACGGCTCCTCGGAGGGAAAGCCGCCCTCGAGCTTATGCCGGCAAACGTAGTTCGAGCGGCCCTTGACCAGGGCCACCTTGACCGGCCGTTCCAGGGCAGGCGTGATGGTCTTCAGCAGCCGCGGAAGGTCCCGGCCAACGATCTGGGTCTGCAGGGCCAGGGTGGCGGTGGAGACCAGGGTGGGCTTGTCGCTGACCTGTGAGTGGGCGATCAACGGAATCAGGTACGCCAGCGACTTGCCCGTGCCGGTCCCGGCCTGGACCAGCAGGTGGTCGCCGGTCTCGATGGCACGGGCCACCTGCCGGGCCATTTCATGCTGCCCGTCACGGCTCTGGCCGCCCATTCCGGCGACCGCCCGGTCGAGGAGTTCCACCACGAACTCCTCGCCGGAGGCCCTGCTGCCGCCCGCCGGCCGGGATTCGGCGTCCGTGTCCGCCACGGCCGGTTCAGTCATTGCGGACGAAGGAGTCCAGCTCGGCCGCGAGGCCTTCACGCACCATGACGACGGCGCGGGTGCCGGTCTCCTCGTGATCGAGGCTGACGATCTCCGCGTCGGTCTCGTGCAGTTTGCTGAGCAGGTCTCCGCGGTTGTACGGGATCATCAGCTCCATCTTGACGCTGGGCCGCGGGATGCCCTCACTGATGGCCTTCAGCAGTTCCGGGATCCCCTCCCCGGTCCGGGCCGAGACCACCACGTGGCGCGGTTCACGCTGCTTCAGCCGCTCCACCACGAACGGGTCGGCCGCATCGGCCTTGTTCAGGACGATGATTTCGGGCACCTTGCGGGCGTCGACTTCGCTGAAAACCGCGCGGACGGCGGCGATCTGGCCCTCGGGGTCGGGATGGGAGACATCCACGACGTGCAGGATCAGGTCCGCGTCGGCCACTTCCTCCAGGGTGGAGCGGAAGGCCTCCACCAGCTGGGTCGGCAGCGAGCGGACAAAGCCCACCGTGTCGGCGAGGGTGTAGCCCAGCCCGTCCGCGGTTTCGGCCTTGCGGACGGTGGGGTCCAGCGTGGCGAACAGCGCGTTCTCCACCAGCACCCCGGCGTCCGTGAGCCGGTTCAACAGCGAGGACTTTCCGGCGTTCGTGTAACCGGCGATCGCTACCGACGGGACGGCGTTACGACGGCGGTTGGCCCGCTTGGTCTCGCGGGCCGGCTTCATCGCGGCGATCTCGCGCCGCAGCTTGGCCATCCTGGTGCGGATCCGCCGTCGGTCCAGTTCGATCTTGGTCTCACCCGGACCACGCGAACCCATGCCGGCACCGGCGCCGCCCACCTGGCCGCCGGCCTGGCGGGACATCGACTCGCCCCAGCCGCGGAGGCGGGGAAGCAGGTACTCAAGCTGGGCGAGCTCGACCTGTGCCTTGCCCTCCCGGCTCTTGGCGTGTTGGGCGAAGATGTCCAGGATCAGCGCGGTGCGGTCGATGACCTTGACCTTGACGATGTCTTCCAGCCCGCGTCGCTGGGACGGGGCCAGTTCGGCGTCGACCACCACGGTGTCCGCCCCGGTGGACATGACGATGTCCTTGAGTTCCTGGGCCTTGCCGGATCCCAGGAAGGTGCCCGGGTCCGGCTTGGCGCGGCGCTGGACGAGGCCGTCCAGCACTTCCGAACCGGCGGTTTCGGCCAGCGCAGCGAGTTCGCGAAGCGAGTTTTCGGCGTCCGCGAGGGTGCCCTCGGACCACAGCCCGGCCAGGACGACCCGTTCCAGGCGCAACTGCCGGTATTCGACCTCGGTGACGTCTTCGAGTTCCGTCGACAGCCCCGCGGTGCGGCGCAGGGCGTGGCGTTCGGCCAGGTCCTGCTGGTCGCCGTCGTAGTTGCCGTGCTCGGTCTGCAGCCCGGAAATCGCCTGCGCCCTGCCCAGCACCGCCTTTGACCCGGCGGCCTCGCCGGTGCCGTCATCGCGGCCGGGCTTCGGGGCGGGCGCGTCTTTGGAAAGAATCCGGTCGATGACAGCTTGGATCTCCGCAGGACTCATGTCCTGGGCGTCTGAATCCGGTCCGGTGTTGGGCTGACTGGTCATGGTCTCCTTAGAAGAATCTGCAGTTCCAGAATAGTGCTCTTCGGTGTTGCGTGGCGCGGTATTCGCGCTGGGCTGACGACTATCGGTCATCTATGCCTCCTGGGCTGCCGGTGACGGCGGCGTCACGGGCGGGGCGGGCTCTTGTGGGAGCGGGGAACGGGACGGCGGAAAGTTGCGGTACCAGGGAAGAAGCCGTCGGCCTGCGGGGAGAGACCGGACGTTCCGGGGAAACGGATTCCGGGATGACCGTCCCGACGGCGGCCGGCGAGGAATGCTTGAGACGAATGCCTGCTCGGCGCATTGGCGGCGGAATCATGGGCAATCAACGGCACTGCGCGGGTGGGGCGCAGCGTGCACAGCGGAGGTGGCAAGGTCCTGCGTCGCTGGGGAAGAGCCGTGCGGACCGTCCGGGTACCCCCGTGATGGCCGCGGTTGCGCGGAATTCCGGTTAGGAGAAAATCGAGAACATGATCCAAGAATAGCAGTAGGGTCCGCGCCCGGCCGGTTTCCCAATGCGCCGGGCGGCCAACTAATCTGGCACGTTATGGAGTCCGCACACTATTTCAGCGCCCAACCGGCCGGGCCGTTCACCCGCAAGCCCCTGACGGTGGAGCTTGCCGGCGCCCAGCGGCAGGTGCAGACCGCCGGCGGCATCTTCAGCCCGGACGGGGTGGACAAGGGCACCGCGGTGCTGCTTGCCGACGTGCCGGCTCCGGCTCCGCAGGGGAATCTGTTGGACATCGGCTGCGGCTGGGGGCCGATCGCGCTGACGATGGCCTTGAAGGCGCCGCACGCCCGGGTCTTCGCCGTCGACGTCAATGAGCGCTGCGTGACCCTGACGAACGAGAACGCCGCCCTGCTGGGGCTGGACAACGTTACGGCCAGCACGCCCGGGGACGTTGATCCGGAGCTGAGGTTCGACACCATCTGGTCCAACCCGCCCATCCGGATCGGCAAGGATGAGCTGCACAGCCTGCTGCTGCACTGGCTGCCACGGCTGGCGCCGGGCGGGTCGGCCTGGCTGGTGGTGCAGAAGAACCTGGGGTCGGATTCGCTGCAGCGCTGGCTCGACGCGGAGCTGGACAGCAGCTTTACCGTCACCCGCGAGAGCACGGCCAAATCGTTCCGGATCCTCCGGGTCAGGAAAGCTTCCCGCTAGCGACGATCACCGCGGGGCCGCTGAGTTCCACGTGTTCGTGGCCGTCCGGGGCGAGGAAGAACTTCACGCCGACGACGCCGCCGGGAACGCTCACGTTCCAGGCGTCGGGCGCGCCCTGGCCGGCCCAGTGCCGGATCGCGACGGCGGCAGCGCAGGCGCCCGTCCCGCAGGACAGGGTCTCCCCCACGCCGCGTTCGTGGACGCGCATGGTGACGGCGCCGACGCCGTCGTGTACGAGGGGTTCGGCAGGCACCACGAACTCGACGTTCGTGCCGTGCGGCGGGACCGGGTCGACGCGGGGCGGGGTGAACAGTTCGGTGGCGTCGAGTTCCGCGAGCTCGGCCAGCGCGACGACGGTGTGCGGGTTTCCCATGCTGACGGAGAGCGCCGGACGGGCGACTTCCAGTCCGTCGGCGCTGACCAGCGAATCCATCGCCCGGGCGGTGGCTTCACCCGGGAAGATAAACTCCCAGGGTCCCATGTCCACCGCGTAGCCCGCGGCGGTCCTGACCACCGTCTTAACACCGCCGCGCGTGCCGATGGTCAGAGATTCGCCGGCCGGCAGCTCCACCAGGCCCTCGGTGATCAGGAAATGGACGAAGACCCTGACGCCGTTGCCGCACATCTCGGAGAGCGAGCCGTCCCCGTTGCGGTAGTCCATGAACCATTCGGCCCCGGGGTGTGCCGCAAGCAGTTCCGCGCCTTCCGGGAGCAGGCGGGAGGGCACGGCGCGGATGAGGCCGTCGGCGCCGATACCGCGGTGCCGGTCGCAGAGGGCGGCTACCTGCTCCGGGGTGAGGTCCAGGGCGCCGTGCGGATCGGCGATGAGGACGAAGTCGTTCCCGGTTCCGTGGCCCTTGGAGAATGTCAGGCCGGCAAGTGCGGCGGTGTCGGCGGCAGCGTGGCGGTCAGCGGCCACGGCAAGGGTCTCATCCATGGTCCAAGGTTACCGGGCCGCCTGTTCCTGAGACCAATGCGAGGGCGGTGGCACGGGCCAGGAGCTCGGGGTCCTGCCAGTCGAGCCAGGTGATGCGAGGGTCGGCGCGGAACCAGGTGAGCTGGCGGCGGGCGAACTGGCGGGTGGCGACGATGGTTTCCTCGGCGGCGCGCCCGGGGTCGGATTCGCCGTCCACCACCTTGAGGAACTGCGCGTAGCCGAGCGCCCGTGGCGCGGTTTTGCCCCGGCGCAGCCCGGCCGCATCGAGCCGCTGCACCTCGGCGAGCAGGCCGCGGTCCACCATCGAGTGCACCCGCGCGGCGAGGCGCGCACGCAGCTGCTCGCGGTCCACGTCCAGGCCGATCTGGACCGCCGGCTGGACGTAGGTGCGTTCGGGCATGAAGG